>JBNJDH010000090.1:0-10032 GCA_051744695.1 Bacteroidota bacterium
GGACCTCTGATTCACTGCCTATAAGAATGGGTTGACGAAAGCCTCCGTATTTCTCTTCATAATTTGCCGTTTGTAGCACCAGTTCGTTTCGCCCATTTATCGGTACAAAGGTCTCGATCACGTTAATCTTTTCACCACGATTAGTAACTTCATTGGTTCCGGGAGTGCCTCCCCGGGCTGTCAGTGTCCCATTAATCCACAATTTAAACGCGTTGCAGTAATCGTTCAATTTTATGGCCATAGGTCTTACCGAATCAACGCTGAAACAGGTCCGATAAGTGGCATGTCCTTTTCCGGTAAGGGGCTCCCCATCAATTTCAAAACCATTCCAGGTGTCGGGGAATGGAACGGTATCCGTGGCTATAGCCTGTTGCTCCCCTTCAAAATATCCAGGTTGCAACAACTCATTCCAGTAAAAAACCATTTGACCCCCTATGGCAACCACCCCACTATCGGGAACAGAAATACCGGCCTGCTGCTGATAGCCGGAAGTCTCTTCCACATAACCGGAACATCCTGTCAGGATACAAGCAAAGGAAAAAGATGAAAAAAGA
This sequence comes from Bacteroidota bacterium, assembly GCA_051744695.1. GTDB lineage: Bacteria > Bacteroidota > Bacteroidia > Bacteroidales > Marinilabiliaceae > Marinilabilia. The sequence goes on from JBNJDH010000090.1 coordinate 555, forward strand.
AGAATAAAAGCAGGCCTCATAACAAAAAACAGTACGATTCATACCGGTTGCATCGAATGACCCTTAAATAACAAAATGCTCTCCGATCTATAATAAAACTCAGTGATTCAACCGGAAAGGGTTGTCCCTATTTTGTCCCTTCCAAATTCAAAGATATCAATTTAGTTAACTATTTTTAATAATAGCTTGTTAATTTTTTTGGCACCTGTCCTTCCACATTAAATAGTGCGTGTCCATAAAATCTCATTTACTGCGTTACGCCTGCCTGGCGGATTATGAAAGAGAAACATACTGATGCTTTGATTTAAAACTACTAAGACAGATGGTTTCTTTTATACAAAACGGCAGACAGGCTTGCCCGAAAATTACTCATTTACGTGAGTAAACTGCGTATTTTCGGGCTTCGCAAGCCTTGTAAATGAAACTTTCTGAACACGCACATAAATTTTGACACTGTTTGCTTAATTTATAGACGGGTACTAAATATAACTACCCAAAAATGGTTGTTTATCCATAAAAATCATTCATTCACCAAAACAAAATGGGATGTCCCGCTTTTGTCCCGCCTAAATATTCTGCATTTATTCAAAGATTTCCTATTTTAACATAATTTAGCATGGTAGCTGAACTTCGTAATAGATAATTTATGAATAAAGACCGAAAAATTAAAACTTTCTGACTATGAAAAAATTTTTACCCTCTTTTCGAAATCTCTCATGCATTTTCCTCTTCTTCCTTTTTTCAGGCGAATTGGCTTTAAATGCCCAGGATTATGCCCTGGAATTTGACGGCACCAACAACTATGTTCAGATCGACCCATTTGAGTCACTTTATGATGAGACGGATCTTGCAATCACGGTAGAAGCCTGGATTTTTCCCACAGATCTTTCGGGTAGGCATACAGTCTTTTCAACCCGCCACGGAAACGCATCAAACTCCTGGCAACTTGAGGTTGGAACAGGAGCCACCCATTCCAACGTTGTAGCTGTAACCGGAGTAAGCACATGGGTGGCCGAAAGTGAAGATAATGCGATAAGCACAAATCAATGGACCCATGTGGCCATGGTCTATCAGCTGGATCATTCTTCCGAAATCTCTAACACCCAAATATATGTCAATGGTGAAAAAACAGAACTTCAGCAAGAGACAGATTATGAATTCATCTACAACGGAGACCCGATAACAATAGGCATGGGTACCAATGGCGGATCTTATTTTGAAGGCAAAATTGACGAAGTAAGGGTCTGGTCCGAAGCCCGCACCCAGGAATCCATCCAGGAAACAATGATGAGCAGCCCTACGGGCGATGAAAATACCCTGGAAGCCTATTACAAAATGGATGACGGACCGGGGACCACCGCTTCGGACAATAGTTTAAACAGTAATACAGGACATCTTAAGCCTGAAGGCAATGAACCCTCATGGGTTGCTGATTTCAATTCGACGGTCAACAATCATGCGCTTGAGCTGGACGGAACAGATGATCTCATCAATCTCGGATCTCCCGATAATCTCGATGTTTCCAATACCTTGACGATCGAAGCCTGGGTTTATCCTACCGACCTCTCAGAACGAGATGTGATTTATTCGACCCGAAGCGGGGGATCAACTGGCTGTTGGCAGCTCGAAATAGGTAAAGGCAACAATAATACCAACGTGGTTGCAGTCACCGGCCCCGGAACATGGGTTGCTGTCAGCGAAGACAACGCAGTGGTTCCTGACCAATGTAACCATGTGGTTTTTGTAAGAAACGGTGAATCGGATAAAGGTGCATTCTATGTCAATGGCCGTGAGGTTGCCCTTCAGCAACAAACTAACTTCACTTTTAATGACAACAATGATGACAAAACAGTTGGTAATGGTTTTAAAGGCACCATCGATGAAGTCAGAATATGGAACATTGCCCGCAGCAAAGAAGAAATACGGCAAAATATGATGCACCCCCTCAATGGCACTGAACCCGGGCTGGTGGCCTATCACCAGTTTGGTGAAGGATCGGGAGCAACCACCTGGGACATATCTTCCAATGCCAATTCCGGTTCTCTTGAAGGCAGTCCTCAATGGGTGAATGATGTTTTTCCTGACGAAAAAGGGACCGAAGAAGATCCCATCTCCATTGCCTCGGCTTACGAGCTTTACTGGCTCTCGGTTTCGCCTAATGAGTGGGACAAAGTTTTTCAACAAACGAATAATATAGATGCTTCGAATTTTGATGCCTGGAATCTTAACGAAGGTTTTATTCCTATTGGCAATAATGATGCAACAGACCCGGTGGCTTTTTCCGGAATCTATGACGGACAAGGATACGGAATCAGTAATTTAATGATCAACCGTTCCGGAAGTGGTCAAAACCAGGGTCTTTTCGGATGCACAGACAACGCTCGCATCAAAAACACAAATATTATCAATGCAGACATCAATGCTTATGAAAATACAGGTGCCCTTATCGGAAATGCCGTGGAGACAGAAGTTTCGGTCTGTTCTTCCAGCGGAAGTGTGAGTGGCACAAATCAAACAGGGGGACTCATTGGAATAGCCGACCAGAATACTTCTGTCAACAACAGCTATTCAGTGGCATCAGTTAACGGTGGAGACAATACAGGCGGACTTACCGGAAAATCATCATCATCAGAAATCAACCATACCTATTCGGGAGGAACCGTCAGCGGAGATACGAACAGCGGAGGGCTGAACGGAAACGATGACAATTCAACAATCTCTTCCAGTTTCTGGAACAAAGAAACCTCAGAACAGGAAACTTCGGATGGCGGTACCGGGAAAACCACCTCCGAAATGACGACCCAATCCAATTTTGTTGATGCCGGATGGGATTTTGAAGGAGAGAGTAGCAACGGAACTGATAATATATGGAGCATCCATGAAAATATTAACTCAGGATACCCGTATCTTTCCGGACAAACCGTCCCACCAGAAATTAAAACGGACGAAATAGATGTTTCCGTTAGCCCGGCAACCGTCAGTGGAGACATTACTTCATTAGGGACATCAACAATATCGGAGCACGGAATTTGTTGGAACACAAACGGAACACCCACTGTAGATGACAATAAAACCAGTGAAGGTGAAACGAATACCCCCGGAACATTTACTTCTGAAATTGCTGGATTGTCAGACCTCACAACATATTATGTAAGAGCTTATGCAACAAATGAAGGCGGAACCACTTACGGCGAAGAAAAAGAACTGGTGGTTGGTGCCGACTTCGAAGGCGTAGGCTCCGAAGATAATCCTTTTAAAATTTATACTCTGAACAACCTCAAAACCATCGGGGAAAATTCTTTCTATCTCAACAAGCATTTCATCCAGATGCAGGACATTGATGCCGACGAAACCCAAAACTGGAACAATGGAAATGGATGGACTCCAATATCAACATTTTCGGGTGTTTATAACGGAAATGGTTTTGTAATCAACAACCTTTATGTTAATAACGAGGATGGTTATACAGGATTATTTGGAAAAACAATTGGTGCCAGAATTTCCAATCTTGGGTTGCAAAATGTTGAAATAAGCTCCTACGACTTCACAGGTGCTCTAATCGGTGAAGCCAACTACGGCACTGAAATAACAAATTGTTTTTCGACCGGAAATGTTTCGGGAAAATACGATTACAACCATGGATGGCCAAAAGTCAGCGATAAAGTAGGAGGCCTGGTTGGCATTAACAGCAATAGCTCTGCCATCTCGGGATGTTACTCAACTGCAACCGTGTCAGCCCCGGGTGAAAGCCAACGTATTGGCGGACTGGTTGGTAAAAACGAAAGCTCTGCTTCAATAAACAACAGCTATGCAACCGGTAATGTGAGTGGTAATTCATCCGTTGGGGGATTTGCCGGAGAAAATAATGAATCTGCAACCATTCAGAATTGTTATTCAACCGGAACAGTTTCCAGTCAAAACGAAAATGGATTTTGCGATTTTGACCCCTATGACGGCATAACGAATTCATTTTGGGATACAGAAGCTTCCGGTAATCCAACAAGTGTAGGGGGAACCGGCAAAACAACAGAAGAAATGACGACCCAAACGACTTTCACCGATGCCAACTGGGATTTTGTGAATGAAACCAACAACAGAAGTGAAGATATATGGGACATCAACGCCGATTTTAATAATGGTTATCCCTATCTTCGTAATGCTATATACCTGCATCAGGTTGCATCTAATGATGTTTCGGGCATTGCTGCAACCAGCGCCACGGGAAATGGGGAAGTCACTACCATGGGATCGGAAAACATAACCGAACACGGGGTTTGCTGGAATACAACCAGCAGTCCCACAATAGATGATTCCAAAACCATGGAAGGCCCGATAACAGAAACGGGTGGCTTTTCATCCAACATGGCAGGGCTATCACCCAATACAACATATTATGCCCGGGCATATGTAGAGGACGAAAAGCGTATAACTTATGGTGACGCAATTTCATTTACCACAGAGGTGAAAGAACTTACAATAGAAGGCAGTTTCTCTGTCGAAGACAAATTGTCTGATGAAACTACCTCGGCCACGATTACCGACAACAGCCTTACACTGTCAGGAATTATAGGTGACGATGATGTTAGTTTAACCAATATTGAAGCCGAATTTGAGCAAGCTGATCCGGGTAAAGATATTTCCGTTTCCATCACCAACGCTGAACTGACAGGGGTGGATGCCGCAAACTATTCCTTGTCATTGAACCAGGCACCTGCTACCACTGCCGATATTCTGGAAGAATACCAACTTACTTTAACTGAAAATCCTGCAGACGGAGGTACTTCAACGGGTGAGGGAAATTATGTAGAAGGGACCACGGTAGCCATCTCAGCTTCTCCTGAATCGGGATTTGAATTTATCAACTGGACCGATGCCAATGACAATATCGTTAGTGATCAACAGGAATACTCTTTTAGCATGCCGTCTAATAACGAAGCCCTTACAGCTAATTTTGCAGTGGCCACAACAGCTGATGCCGCCGAAAAAGACGGTCCATTGGTCTGGCCCAACCCCTTCGACCAGTCCATCAACATCTCTACTGTGGAAAGCATGAAACATATCACCATTGTTTCAGAATCGGGCCAGGTTGTTTACGAAAAAAACAATTCCATTCCGGCAACAATCAATACATCTCACCTGAAACCGGGGCTTTACATCATTAAACTGGTGGGTGAAGATGGAAAAGTTTCGCTCAATAAAATGATTAAACAATAGATCGTTAGATTGTTAAAGGGTAGTACCCAGGCCGCGGAGAAGCTGGAAGTTAGAGGATAGAAGCTGGGAGCAGGAAGCTGGGAGCAGGAAGCTGGAGGATAGAAGAAATTTTGGTTCTTGGTTCATCACCAAAATTAAAGGGAAAAAAGGGCTATGCTTAATCGGTGTAGCCCTTTTTTATGCAGGTGCTTTCAACAAAATCATGCATCCCTATTTTCCGATTTTAGTATATGGTAAATTGCCGGTAACAGCAGAGGTTAATGACGCAAAAAATTTATTTTTAAGTATTTAGAAACGCATCAATTGTTGTTTAAAATGTAGACCCCCGAAATTTGATAGAAGTTCTACCCGCTCCGGGGTCGATTCTAATGTGAACTTGAGATTCTATAATGATTTGACCTGCTTCGGGGTCATCCTCTTGTTTCTTAAATGAGATGGAGCCTGAAGGGCTCCTATATTTATAGCTTATTTTGGATATAAAGAATATCGACGCTGAAAGTGTCGCACATCTAAGATATTAAACACGGAGTTCTTGAATGAATCAATCTTAATGTAGGTAGGCATTATTGTGGTGAATCTCTTTTTTAAAACCTACTACTTATTCAACACAACAGGTCCTGCTTGCCTAATTCTCTTCAAAAATACCCGACTCAATAAGTCCCGATAAAAAGTTTTTGGTTTCATCGGAAGCTTTAGTGGGAATCTCCTGATCAAAGGTACCCCCGTCAATTTCGCCTTCACGAGACCCGAAATCATACAAAAGCCTATTTATGATACTTGCGTCAAGCGGCTTTTCATCAATGATTTGCTGAAAGATGTAAAGAGCTGTTTCCCGGTGCGTCTCAAGATTGATCTCTCCGGTTGAGGATTCAGATTCCCTGGTATTCGCTTCAATTTCAAAACTCGAAGTTTCAAAACGAACGGGCGATTCATCGATGTTGTTGAAAACAATATCCTGATACATCCCTGAAAATTGAGCATTTTCGGCATTGTCTTTTGTATTGTCAACGGTAAAATGTGTAGAAAATTCTACTACATAATTGGCCGGATCTTCGAACTTATCAGTATTGTTCTCATAAAGTTCCTGAAATGTGCTTCCCTCCAGGCTGGTTTGAGGCAGAACAACATCGGTCTGGAGGCTGTCATAAGTCACAGAAACATTTCGCAATGCGGCAGTCTTCTGAACATCGTCAACAGTTTCTTCCAATTCTTCGCAGGAAAACAATAATACACCTGCCATCGCTAAAGCAAGTAAACTTCTGAATGAGTGAATCATAAAGGACATGGTCTTTTTTCTGGTTTGAAATCCATGCAAATATGCGAATTTACAGGGGACTTTTCCCCTCAGATTTTTCCAAAAACAATTTCCCTCCTTAAAACATTTTGAATATATTTATGTTTTAGTCCAAACCGTCCCTCTCCCATTTAAACCTAACCTGTCGTATTCCATCTAAATTAAATCGCTTTTTTCAGCTTATAAAGTCAATTTTACACCATAAACCGTTTCAATATGAACTTGAAAAAACAACTCTTTCATCTATTCCTTCTGCTGTTGCTGCCAACCCTGGCAACAGCTGAAGAAGCCCGGATTTTACGTTTTCCAGGCATCAGCAACGACAAGATCGTATTCAGCCATGCTGGCGATCTTTACACCGTCCCCATGGAAGGCGGCACAGCCCGAAAAATTACCTCCCACGAGGGCATGGAAATGTTCCCGCGTTTTTCTCCCGATGGTTCCCAAATCGCTTTCACTGGACAATACGACGGCAACACGGAAGTCTTCGTGATGCCTGCTGAAGGCGGTGAACCCAAACGCCTCACCTACACAGCTACGCTGGGGCGCGATGACGTAGCAGACCGCATGGGGCCCAACAACATCGTGATGACCTGGACACCCGACGGCGACAGCATCGTGTTCCGTTCCCGAAAAAACACGTTCAACTCGTTCAAGGGCGACCTATACAAGGTCCCGGTTGATGGCGGAATGCCAGAGCAAATGCCTTTCCCGGAAGGGGGATTTTCTTCTTTCTCTCCTGATGGGGAAAAACTGGCTTACAACCGCGTGTTCCGCGAATTCAGGACCTGGAAATATTACCGGGGCGGCATGGCCGATGAAGTCTGGATTCACGATTTCAACACCCATGAAACCGAAGCCATCACCGATCACGATGCCCAGGACATCATCCCCATGTGGATCGATGATGAAGTCTTTTTCATCTCGGACCGCGACCGGACCATGAACCTGTTTGCCTACGACACCAATAGCGGCGAAACCGAAAAGATTACCGATTTTGAGGATTACGACATTAAATTTCCTTCTCATCACGGGCAAACCATTGTATTCGAAAAGGGAGGTGAACTTTTCACTTTTGATGCCCAAAGCAGAGAAGTGACACAAGTTCCGGTAGACATCAACAATGATATGACCAGCGCCCGCGAGGAGCTCAAAGATGTCTCGGAAAACATTGCCTCGGCCGGGCTTTCGCCCCAGGGTGAGCGGGTTTTGTTTACAGCCCGCGGCGATCTTTTCTCGGTACCGGCCGAAAAGGGCATCACCTACAATCATACGAAGAGCTCGGATATCCACGACCGGGATGCCGAATATTCTCCCGACGGCAACTGGATGGCCTGGCTTTCTGACAAGAGTGGTGAATATGAAATCTGGGTACAACCGGCCAACGGTGAGGGTGAACCCCGGCAGGTGACAACCGGTGCCGACACCTACAAATTCAACATGGAGTGGAGCCCCGACAGCCGTTACATTGCCTGGAGTGACCAAAAGTATAGACTGAACGTCACCGAAGTGGAATCGGGCGAAACCACAACCATTGCCCAAAATGATCACGCCCAGCTCCGCGATTATTCATGGAGTCCCGACAGTCGCTGGCTGGCCTTTTCGGCCGGCATGCCCAACCAAATGGATGTGATCAAAGTGGCGGACGTGGAAAATGGAGAAGTCCGGCAGGTTACAGAAAAGTGGTACGATTCGGGAAGCCCGGCTTTCTCAGCAGACGGGAAATACCTGCTCTTCTCCTCTCAGCGCGATTTCAATCCCACCTACAGCCGCACCGAGTGGAACCATGCATACATCAACACCGACAGGGTTTACATGGCGCTACTGACCAAATCCACCCCGTCTCCGTTCAGTCCTGAAAACAAAGATGTGGAACCCGTGGAAGAGGATGAAAAAGAGAACGGGAAAAACGGTGAAGAGGAAGAAAACGGTGAAGAGGAAGAAGAAACCTCGACCGATATTGATTTTGAAGACATTGACAAACGCATCATCTCGCTCCCAATCGAACCGGCCTACTATAATAACATCAGCTGTGTAGACGGGAAAGTCTACTACAACCGTCAGTTCCAGGGCGGAAAAGATGGCAACGGACTGCTGGTTTACAACCTGGAAGACGAAAAAGAAGAGTTCATCGGCGAGTATCAGTATACATGGTCGGCCAACCACAAAAAAATGTTGCTGGGCCAGAAAGACAAATGGCAGGTCATGGATCCCCCGGCATCCAAAACCAAGATAGAAGAGCCGATGGATTTGTCAAAAATGAAAACAAAGGTCAACCACCGGGCCGAATGGCAACAGATCTTTGATGAAGTGTGGCGGCAGATGCGTGATTTCTTCTACGTGGAGAATATGCACGGACGCGACTGGCAGGCCATTCATGACAAATATCAAGAACTTGTTCCGTACGTTGATCATCGCGATGACCTCAACTACGTGCTTGGCGAAATGATCGGTGAGCTCAATGTCGGTCACGCCTACATCAATACCGGCAATGAACCTGAAGCCGAGCGCATCAAAACAGGACTTCTGGGTGCAAAACTTGAGGCCCATGAATCGGGCTTTTTCCGTATTAAGGAAATTCTTGACGGGGCTCCATGGAGTGACCGGCTGGCCTCACCCCTCCAGGCACCGGGTGTAGATGCCAGTGAAGACGATTACATCATCGCCGTTGACCGCAAGCCGGTGAATGATGTCAACAACATCTACAAACTGCTAGTGGGCAAAGCCGGGCAAACTGTAGAACTCACAGTGAATGACACCCCTGAAAAAGAAGGAGCCCGCAAAATACTGGTGGAACCCATTGCTGATGAAAGCGAATTATACTATCACAAGTGGGTGAGCCAAAACATCCGGAAAGTCAACGAGGCCACGGATGACGAAGTGGGTTATATCCATATTCCGGATATGGTATCCACCGGGCTGAACCAGTTTGTTCGTTATTTCTACCCACAACTGGACAAAAAAGCCCTC
>JBNJDH010000091.1:0-9991 GCA_051744695.1 Bacteroidota bacterium
CTGGATTGACATTGATTGAAAAAGGCTGTGCGGATGGCCAACATCTGTCTCTCAATTAATGAGGCCATAACCTCAGGATCTTCGATAAGCTTCAGATAAGAATGATTGGTTTCCGGACCATCCACCCAACGGTTGTTACCCATTTCATCGATGTGATTGTATCCGTCTTTTATCTTCTCCCAGTATTGACCAATTCCGCCACGCACGGCATACAAAACAGCAGTCTGGTCAAAAGTGGCGTTATCAAGGATCTTTCCCTGGTAGCGATCCTTCATCCAGGGCGCATGCTCACTAAAATGTTTAAAACCAATATAAAGGGGTGAATCCTTACTGATGTCGTTAAAAACAGCTCCCGAGCGAATGGCTTCACCGACCTCGTAACCAGAAAAAACCACAGGAGCCTCGATGTGATCAAACACAAATTTGGTTACCCCCTTCATATCGCCCCAGAAATTCCATTCCTGCTCGCCTTCGGGATATTGACCGCCCATAACAACCATCTCTTTAATTTTTTTGTGGAACAGCTCGCTGCCCGTCAGCTGAGAATTTTCATCGAGTTCAGACTCCAAAAGCAGTTTGATATTCATAAGCGGACCAACGGTCACCAGGGTCACACTGGTGTCTTCCTGAGCAGACAAAATCTCCCGGTAAAGAGCCGTTACATCAGGGACATCATCATTTCCCAGTTCCCAGGGCAATTGATCTGCTATAGGTTTGTTGTAGTTCCATTCACTATGATGTGGATCGCCGGGCCGGATCCCAACAGGCACATCGGGATGACCATAGTAACGATTCACAGCATCTACGGCAGGCACCACATACTTTTCAGTACTCCAGATCATCACACCCAACAAATCGGCTTCACCCGCTTGTTGAAAGCCATGAAGCATGGCCAGGGCACCAAGATCATCGGCATCGCTGCCAAAATCAGTATCAAATAGGATTTTTGTTTGGGAAAATGAAGTCATAACCATGAAAAATAAAAGAAACAAAAGGGACTTAATAATCTTCATAACAGTAAAATTAATCAGAATAGCAATTTTATAAATTTACAGGCAAGCCTTAATACAAAGGTTATTTCTCAACACGAAATTGGCTTAAGTCATTAGCGTGATGGATTTTATACATATTCTTGGCTGTAGTTTAATTTTGCGTTGATATTTTCCAAGCACCAATAAATTTTGGTATATCCGTAAAGCCCCCGGAGTGGGGCGATCGTATGGTAAAAAAAGCCCCCCACAAAAAACCAGAGCCACGGCAGTGGTGAGCCTTTTCGCAAACTTAAATGTTTCTCTTACAGGGACACCCCTGCAGGGGCTTGAGTTGTGGATTTTCTGAATGTCAATTACCATAAGGCCGCCCTTTCCAGGGCTTTACAGAAAAAATCGCCTTTTCAAACTACAGCCATGTTGTTTTGAGAAAATCTTTGTCATGCCCCTTTCATTCAGAGCCTTTTTGGTCATATCTGCGTCTGGCCTCATCAAGTATTTGAATAGTGGCCGTTGCTCCACATCTCTCAGCCCCGGCCTTCCTGACAGCCAGAAGGTCATCGAGTGTACGGACACCTCCGGCGGCTTTGACTTTCACAGAAGGTCCGGAATGTATTCGCATCAGTTGGATGTCTTCAACCGTAGCTCCTGTATATTTATAAAATCCATTGGATTGTTTTACAAATCCAAAGCCTGTGGACGTTTTCACAAAATCGGCCCCGACTTTGGTGCATATCTCACAAAGCCTGATCTTATCTTTTTCCTCTGTGACAAAATCGGTTTCAAAAATAACTTTCACAATGGCCCCGTTTAAGTGGCAGGCCTCTGTCACATCCTTGATCTCAGTCTCGACATAATCCCAATCTTGCCCCAGAACTTTGCCGATATTGACGACCATGTCAATTTCTTTGGCGCCATCCTTTATTGCCTGAATGGCTTCAAAAACTTTGACACGAACGGCGCTGTTGCCTGCCGGGAATCCGATGACACATCCGGGTAAAACTTCCGGGTTGCCCAATATTTTAACGGCCTGTTCAACAGCATACGGCTTAACACAAACAGATGCCACTTGATATTCCATGGCCACCTGACATTCATGTCTCAAGTCCTCATCGGTCAGAGTGGGATGCAAAATGGAATGATCGATCATCCTGGCAAGATCTGAAACAAAATCATTCATAATTCAATGAGTTTAAATGATATTTTTTCCGGTTATTTCCTAATCCATTCAGTATGGCAATCACCGAAAAATCACTTAAATTTAACAAATTGAGAGAAAAATCAACCACATAAATCGAACAATATGTCCTCAAAAATCAAAGCCGGCCTCATCGGCGGCGGTGAAGGCTCTTTCATCGGCCGGATCCATTACAACGCGGCCCTGCTCGACGGATATTACGAACTGGTTTGCGGTGCGTTCAGCAGCGATCAGGAAAAATCGGTCAGGTCTGCTGAATCCTATGATGTTCCTGCTGATCGTGCCTATGGCTCATGGCAGGAAATGCTGGAAACGGAAGCGTCACTCCCTCATGACCAACGCATGGAAGTAGTCATGATCACAACGCCCAATCATCTCCATCACCCGCAGATCATAGCTGCATTGGACAAGGGCTTTCATGTCATCTGCGACAAACCCGTAGCCATATCGCTGAAACAGGCGCTGGAAATTGAGGAAAAGATCAGGGCAACCGGGCTAATTTTTGTTCTTACCCACACTTACACAGGTTACCCGTTGGTCAAAGAAGCCAAAGAGATCGTTAAGTCAGGAAAACTGGGCAAAATCCGCAAAGTGGTGGCCGATTATCCCCAAGGGTGGCTCGCCACACCCATCGAACAGGAAGGACAAAAACAGGCCTCATGGCGGACCAATCCAGAATTCAGCGGACCGGGTGGTTGTCTGGGCGACATTGGCATACATGCCGAAAACCTGATTGAAAACATAACCGGTCTCGAAATCGAAGAGTTGTGTGCAGATATTACCTCATTTGTTCCCGGCCGCAAACTGGACGACGATGCGTCAGTTCTGCTCCGCTATAAAGGGGGTGCTAAAGGAGTGCTCATGGCCAGCCAGGTATCCACGGGCGAAGAGAACGATATGAACATCCGGATCTATGGAGAAAAAGGCGGAATCGAATGGCACCACGCCGACCCCAACACCCTGCTTCTGAAAATGCATGAAGCACCTCTACAGATCATCCGGGCCGGGGCCAATTACCATTACCTTTCGGAAAAAGCCCGATGGAATACGAGAGTACCGGGCGGCCATCCTGAAGGTTACATTGAAGCTTTTGCCAACATATACAAAAATGCTGCTTTGGATATCAACAAACATAAAGACAAAAACCTTTCTGTCCCGGATTTTATTGAATATCCCACCATACGAGATGGTGTGGAAGGCATGAAATTTATCGAAAAAGTGATCGAATCGGCACGGAGCGAAGAAAAATGGATTAGATTCTAAACTCAATAGATCGTTAGATGATTAGATGTTAGTAGCTCAGTCACAGAGTCAGAAGTAGCTGAAAGTTCGAAGCTCAAAGCTGGAGAGAAAGGTTGCTTTCTTTTGCCACGTATCACGAAAACCAACAAAAATGTATGCAATTGAATTTCATTTGTTTACATATTTTGTTAGATAAAAGAAAAATCTCAACAGACTATCGCAAACGAAAAATCAAGTTAGCAATATGAAGAAAACAGGAGAATCAAAGAGATAGCCGGCAAATTGTTACATACTTTTAAATTGTGCGAGTTTCATTTGTCACCGGAGTGACAGTCGTCACAACTGACCGTATGAATATCATGTTCACTTTCGGGATCCCTGAAGGAGGTATTCATAGTCGTGACATCAATACCACAATTGGAAAAAGCCGGATGACAGTTTTTGCAACTTTGCCGGGAATCATTGCTGTGCGGTTCATGACAGGCCATGCAACTTAATCCTTCATGCACGCCCATAGGCGTTTTATCATCCGAAGTGCCGGCCTGATGGAAACCATTGGGGGCATGACACTGCACACATACGCCCTGACGCGGATCATCCGAAACCAGCACTTTACGCTTGCCATCCCACAGTTTAAGTTTTGGCAGCTCTTCGGCAGGGATATGCATTTTTTCATGGCGATCGTAGAATGATACACGGGCCATGGAATCATCATCCCGCTCATAAAACATCATTTCGGGCGATGAATAATCAGGGACTTTGGCCACAGACCCTTTTTTATGGATTTGATGACAAGCCATGCAGGGGATGGTCGGATCACCGGCTTTCTCCGGTTCCTTTAATTGCCAGGGACCTTCCCTGTCAAGCGGGGTCACCATTTCCTTGATGGTATGTTCATAAAACATTCCGTGGCACCGCACACAATCCCAGTTCAACTGTTCCTTCTGGTTTTGTTCTTCATTGAGGAAAATCGCCTCATAAGTAGCGGAATGGCCGCCAGCCATCCACCCGGCATATTCACTCTGATGGCAGCTTTTGCAATTGTCCATTACTTCAAGGATCTGCTGCTCATTCATTTCAATCTCATCGAACTGCTCCCGGGTATAATGCCTGACAACCATACGGCCCTTCTCCTTCAGACTGTGAAAACCATTGCTCAGGGCAGTGCCATGGCACTCCTTGCAATGAAACTCACGGTGTGGGCTGTGCGACCATTCCGAGAAAGCCTCTTCGATTTCGTGACAGGAAAGGCAGGTGTTTTCGGGGGATGAAGAGTTCCAGTGAATGTAATATCCACCCGCTCCCAAAAAGACAATAAGCACAATGATCCCGGGCAGAAATACAATTGAAATATTTTTCAGATTTTTCATCCGTATAAAATTAATTTAATAAGGTCGGATGGAACCTGCCTGACGTTTTCTCTGAAAGAACCAGTTATCTCAAAAGAGTTTTCCTGAAAAATCAAAAATCGTCTATTACTAAACCGGCAGGCAGGCCTGTCTGCCGGTTTATGTATATGGAACCATCAATTTTAATGTTTTAACATCAAAAATCCAGAATGTTTCTTTTTCATAACCCACCAGGCAGGCCTGTCTGCCGGTTTATGTATATGGAACCATCAATTTTAATGTTTTAACATCAAAATTCCAGAATGTTTCTTTTTCATAACCCGGCAGGCAGGCTCGCATGCAAAAACTTATACATGTTCTTATTGTGGCAAACTTTGCCATGCTCGTTTCATTGACGATGAGTTCAGTGGCTATTCAGGGATGATTAAACCGTGTCCTGAAACCTGTTTCCTTTTTGCCATTCTTGAATGATATGGTCACTCACCCAATACCCTAAAGCCATAATCGTAAGCACCGGATTAAAACCTCCATTGGTGACATGCAGGCTTCCATCAGCTACAAAAAGATTGGGCACATCATGGATTCGCCCATATCGATTGGTTACCGATGTTTGGGGATCGTCACCCATCCGGCAAGTTCCGGCCTGATGCTGACCACCACTCAGTCCCCCGCCACCTACAGACTGCCAGGTTTCCGCCGCACCAGCTTCTTTGAGCCACCACTCTGCTTTTTCGGACAGGAATTCACAACCCTTGCGGTCGTATGAATGACGACTTCCTGAAAGCTTGGCCACGGGGATTCCCCAATGGTCTTTCACTTTTGCATCTACTGTCACCCTTGCATCAAAATCGGGTATTTCCTGAAAGGGCCCCACTACCTGGGCCACTCGTTTAAAATTCTTTCGCTGGAATTCTTTGTGGGCTTTGCCCCAGGAAGGCGCACCAGGCGGGCGAATACCCGTAAACAAATAGGGCAATCTGATGAATTCATTTGCCAGAAGTCCTCCTCCTACAATACCCGGGTTATGATGATTGAAATCGCAAACGGCCACCGATGCTCCCGGCCCCACATCATCGTACACTTCCTCTTCAAAAATCCCATAAGCGCCGGTATAGGCGTGTCCCTGCAAATTCCTTCCCACCCAGTCATAACGGTTACCCAGTCCATCCGGAAAGCGTTTGGTTTTGGAATTGAAGAGCAAGCGAGACGTTTCTGTAGCAGAAGCAGCCACAATCACGATGTCGGCCGATTGATGTTGTTTGCGGTCTTGCGCATCAAAATACTCAACTTCTTTTATACGCCCCTTCTCATCGCTATTGAGCCGGGCCACCACACATTGGGTGCGCAGTTCACAATTTCCGGTTTTCAAAGCTTCGGGAATGACGGTATTTTGTGTCCCGGCTTTTGCATTGACCGGGCAGGCAAACCCCACGCAAGTGCGAAAACGGTAACAAGCAGGACGACCATTGTATCGTTCAGAATTCCGGAGCATGGGAATGGGAAAGGGATGAAGCCCGATTTTGCGGGCCGTATCATCAAGCAACCGGGCCTCACGGTTGTGTTTGAAAGGTGGCATGGGATGGGGACGATTTCTTGGCGGGGCAAACGGGTTTTGAGAGTCGTCGCCTGAGACGCCAATCTCCCATTCAGCTTTTTCGTAGTAAGGCTCCAAATCCTGATAACTGATGGGCCAATCCTCAAGGGTTGATCCTTCCACATGACCGTAAGTTGTTTTCATCCGGAAGTCTTCCTCCATAAAGCGCCAGGCCATAGCTCCATAGCTCACGGTTCCTGATCCCACGCAAGCCGCAATATTGTTATAAGCAAAACTCCGGGGACGAACCACCTCTTCCCTCCCGTCCGGATGCACGAAAACCCTTCGGTAGCGCTCATCATCAGGGCCATGGGCATTGCCCAGAACAGTAGTCCGCTGAGATTTCAATTCATCATGATTGTGATCATCATATTTGACCCAGCCACCACGTTCAAAAAGAACAACAGAAAGACCGGCAACGGCAAGTTCTTTGGCAACTACGCCTCCCCCGGCACCGGCACCGATCACAACCGCATTGACATGTTTGTTCCCCATGGTTTATGAATTATAGGTATTCCTTCCAATGATGAGCGGATAGTCCAGTTTCAGCATTTTGTAACTGATGTAATCGCGGTTGCCGCCATGGCGGGGGCTCCCGTAAAACCCCTGAAGACAGTGGTCCCGAAGCAACGAAAAGAAATGGCGGTCAAAACCATCTTCCCATTTCCCGCCTGGCTGACCCCCCGATTCCATGGCTTTTAAAAATTCGGTTTGTTTGGGGAAAGACAATTTTTCAAACCTTTCGCCGTAAATCAGCCGGCTGTTTTGTTGAATGGCTTTTAACCCTTTCCGGTAATCTTCCCGATAATGACGGTAAGCCTCTGTCAGTTGCTGATCAATAAAGCCTGTTACCCCGGCATCAGCGCCGCCACACCATTCACCAGGAGGAACAATCTGGTCCGCCAAAGCATCAAGAAGGCTGGCTTCGTCACCATTAATAAAACGCCAGTCCGAAACAGGCCGGGAGCACCGTGACAATAACACGGCACTCCCGGCACTTGCAAAAACCAATTTCAGAAATTGACGCCTCGTGGGGCGTAAGATTTCTTTCTGTGTCATCCTAATTTTTCAGATCATTCAGGGTTTTGATCTTAATGTCTCTGGGATCAATATCCTCGTCAACCTTCAGTTCAATAACCTTGCGCTCGCCAGGCAGAAGATCAAAGAAGTTGTCGGAAAAATGTCCTGAGCCATCAGGCGTTTCAAGATAGACATTCTTGGCAATCCTGTCGGTATTGGCATTCAATTCATATCCATCTTCTGTCTTTTTGGCCCCCATACCCAGGTTTTCTTTAGGAAGATCCAGGTTTTTCGGACGTTCAAAATACAGCAGGTTATCTGCGATTTTTTCCCTGTTGGACCTCAGTTCCACAACAGCGACAACAGTGCCGCGATCAGCACCACCTGTCACCTCAGCCACAGAACGATTGTAAATGACATCTGAATTATTGGCTTCAACATTGACATCCTCGGTTTCACTAAAGATTTCCTCCCCCTGGAAATCGATCACTTTCACGGTCAACTCTCCATCGAAAGAAGAAAGCTTGTCGCTGACGGCATACACCTTCACTTCTCCGTCTTCTTCTACCGGAGAAAGAATGACCTGTTCATTGGCATCGCGAACCGCATAATGAGAAGCTTTCCACTTTCCGTAATAATCGACTGTTGACCATGAGATCGTTGGCCAGCTGTCATTGAGCTGCCAGTAAAGCGACCCCATACAGTGAGGCATATTCCGGCGATGCGCTTCAAGGGCGGTTTTGTATGCTTTGGCCTGAAGCAACTGGCTTACATAAACAAAATCTTCAAAATCGCCGGGGACATTGTAATATTGGGCCATATACCAACGGATCATATCATTGCCGTCGAAACCAGGCTCAACATAAGGCATGTTTCCCCGCTGACGATGACGCATGACTTTTGTATTCCAATCGCGGTCCTGCTCTTCTGTAAACTGACGGATGGTGTACATAGACGGGAACGATTGCAAACCATACTCACTTACAAAACGGGGAACATCTTCTCCATAAGCAGAGAAAGGCTCTTGTCCGAACCAGATGGTCCAGTCGTGCTCGTCACCAGATTTGCGGTCAGCCTTTTCTTTCCCATAAGCCATTGGTGATGAAGGCCAGTATGAGCGGGACGGATCAAGATTTTCGACAGTTTCAGGCAAAAGATCATGGAAAATGTCCTCATAGGCATTCCAGACAATCTCTTTTTCCTCCTCGTCATATAAGTCCTGCCAGTCCCATTCGTGCCAGCCATGGTAATTTTCGTTGTTTCCACACCACATGGCCAGAGAAGGATTGTTGCGGAGGCGTTTCACATTGTATTCAGCTTCTTTCCGGATGTTTTCCAGATGCGCATCATCTCCCGGTTGGAGGGCACAGGCAAACATAAAATCCTGCCAAACCAGAATGCCGTTGCGGTTGCACAGATCATAGAAATCATCTTCGGCATAGATGGCGCCGCCCCACACACGAAGCATGTTCATGTTGGCTGCGACAGCATTATTGATCAGACGCTGATAACGGTCTTTCCCTGCTTCCGGTGTCAAAGTCTCCGGGGGTATTGTATTGGCCCCTTTCATAAAGACGGGTGTACCGTTCAACTCAAAGTGGAAAGAGCGTCCTTCATCATCGGGTTCCTGGACGAGTTCAAGGGTACGAACTCCATACTCCAGTGCATGGCGGTCGAGGACTTGATTGCCCGAAGCCAGGGAGAATTCAAAATCGTACAAATGGGGCTCTCCAAGACCATTGGTCCACCAAAGATCGGGATCGTCCATTTCAAATTCAAAAGGTACTTTATTGCTTCCGGATTCCAGTTCAACTTCACGATCAACGCTGGCATCTTCATCTCCTTCAATATCAAGCGACACTTGATAAGTTCCGGCATTTTCTGCATTGACAGTGACATGACCTGAAAGAGCGGCCTTTTCATTGCTGGCTTCATCCGTCACCACATATACATTTTCAATAAGAGCCTGATCCCAGCCTTTCAGCGTAACCGGCCGCCAAATTCCGGACGTAACCAGGCGTGGCCCCCAGTCCCATCCATAATGGAAAGGCGCTTTCCGCGTAAAGACGCTTGTGCGCTCCCCTTCAGGAGCCTGTTCATTGGTAGCCGGAATGGGATAATCCAATGCTTCCAGTTTTTTCATTCCCTCTTTTACAGGAGAGTGAAAATAAACCCGAAGGTTATTTTCTCCTTTTTGCAGATGCTCTTTCACGTTCACGTCCCAGCCTCTGAACATATTGTTGGCTTCGAGCACCAACTCATCATTCACATAAACGTCGGCATAAGTATCAAGACCTTCAAACTGAAGTTCAACCACGTCTGATTCAAGCACTGCGGAATCTGCCTGAAATGTGGTTCTGTAAACCCAATCCTCGTCTTCAACCCACTGAACATCATCTTCATTCATGCGGTAATGGGGATCTTCTATCTCATCATTGTTCATCAGGTCCTGATGAACCGTTCCGGGAACACGGGCCGGCATCCAGTCTTCTTCACCGGCCTGGGAGAATTCCCACCCTTCATTAATGGTTATCTTAACAGGCGTGTTTTCCTCCTTTTCCTGACAGGAAAAGAGGGCGAAAACGCCGACAAGCATAAA
>JBNJDH010000092.1:0-9877 GCA_051744695.1 Bacteroidota bacterium
GATAACTATCGGCAAAAAGTAGGTGCGGAACACCGAGGATATGCCGAAGTGCCGACTTCCATTTGGATAACCGAAAACAACGAGGTAACACCACCACAAAGTGAGGGTGGACTAAGGAACCGCCGTATACGGCACCGTACGTACGGTAGTGTGAGAGGACAGATAGGGAAATAATCCCTATCTTCCTACTCGATTCTCATATTTTCGCTGCATCAATAAACGCCCTCATATTTTCTGTGGGCGTCCCCGGTGACATGCCGCCACCGCCGGACAACACGATTCTTTTCCGGTCGGTTAATTCATTGATCATTTTAGTTGTTTCATCCCATACTTCCTCGTGTGTTTTGAGGGCAAGAGTGTCGCGGGGAGGCAGATTTCCAAGGATGGTCACCTGATTGTTGGTTAATTCCTTCAATTCATTCAGGCTTACATCATAACCCGGGTTGAAAAAGTTGACACCCATTTCGGGGAGATAAGGCGCGGAAACCTTACATGGTGCATCGTTGTGAAGGAATTTGACAGAGACGTCCATGTCGAATATCTCCTTGCAATAGGGGAGAGCAAATTCTTTGAAGTGGTCTTCGCCGATGAATCCGATGATGTCGTCGAGAACAAGCATGCCGTCTATAGTGGATATGCTATCTTGTTGAACTTTATGCCAGTCCTTCAGGTAATCGGTGATGATCCTTAATAATTTATGCACCCTTTCCGGATCAGAGATCAGAGCCATCAAAAATTCCGTGGACCCCATCAGATAAGAAGCAATGTTAAGTGGCCCGCGGGAAACAGAAAACCGGATTTTATGTCCAATGTCTTCGATTTTCTGTTGATTGAGCTTAAGCCGATTAAGAATAAAGGGTGCTAGGCCATCCTGTTCTGCTTGAGGCTTCTCAAGTTTGTCAATTTCATCATTGCTGAAAATGACCGGGTAGGCATGGGGAAATTCATCGGCCGGGAACCTTGTTTTGGCGCCAAAAGCCGATGGTTCGCTGCACATCCCGTATTCGGACCAGAAGCCCGGAAGGAACATGGTGTCGGGGAAAGCATCAATAACCTTTTTATTGGCATCAAACCACAGTTGGTCGCTGGTAAAGTAGTCGAGGATGGTCATCCCTGCCCAGTTAGGGAGCCAGGGAGAATCAATAATGAAACCCGTGGGAAGGGGTTCAACTTCTTCACCCCTGATGACGCGGAGTAGGGTCTCCCATTGTTTGTCAGTCATAGAGTTTTAGTTTTAAATATATTGCAAATTAATAAAATTCCTTTGCTATGCCAATTGTGCATAGAGCTGTTTAATGATCCTTCGGCAGCTTAAAACAGCGTTGTCCTGGTGAAATGGCAATCCGGGAGGACAGGCGGAAAGTTTCTGAAAGAGCTGTTTCTTTCTGTAAACATTTGCACTATTTTTGTATATACGGTATTTGATGCTTATCTTTTTCTGAAATAAGAAGATTTGGCAACGGGTTTTTAGGTTTGGGAACCAAATGTTAGAATTTTGGTGGGGGGCGAGGATGTAGTACGTTTGACATTATTTGGTTCATTTTTACCTTTCTCGCGGGAGATAGGTATTCATTATATCTAAAAATCTACCGTTTTATAGATTAAAAAACGCATTTTTGAATAAAAAAACATGGCTTATGAAAATCAGGAATATTTTTTTAGCACTTATGGCGGCGACTGTTATCTTCGGTTGCGACGATGACGATGCCAAGAATGGCAATGAATTTAGTGACCTCAGCCCTGAACAGCACAAAGAAAACCTTGAGCAAAGCGGGCAGAATCTTGTCGACAAATTGGAACCTATGGCTGATATGGAAGCGATTCGTGTGGCTGTGGGTTTTCAAGCTTTGGTGGATACTACTTTTCCTGCGGGAGATGAGGTGATGTATGCTCTTCAGTCTGTTACGCAATTGGAAGATGGTGCGGAGGCAGTATTCAATCTGAAGTCTGTTACACAGGACCCTCAAAAATTAGCACAATTGTTTAATGAACATTCGGGTGTGTATACTTTTGATCTTCAGACCGGGACCTGGGAAGAAGAATCAAGTGATGGTGAGCTGACGTTCCATTTCCCTACACGGGGAAGTGAAGAAAACGATGCGACTATCTCTTTCACCAATTTTTCCTTTATTGACAATCCCAATACAGAAACCAGTACCGAGTTTCCCGAATTGCTTGAAACACTTGACGGTACCCTTTCAGTAGACGGGCAGGAATTGATGTCAATGGATTTCAACGGTGCTTATGATGATGAAGGTCTTCCCACTGAGTTGTCTGAAACCATTGAAATGCAGGATTATGTAATTTCAGGCACTATGAACAGAAGCTCATCTGAAGCATCCTACGATCAGCGCTTCACATATCAGGGTGAAGATGTTTTAACTTCCAGTTTCACGGTGAATGGCAATCTTGACTACAGTACGTTGTCAAACCATGCCGAAAATGATGTCCCTCTGGAACAGCAAGAGGTGATCTCGGATGCCAATATTGAAGTGAATGTTGATGATATTAAATTTGAAGGTCTGGCCGACTGGGGAGCAATTCAGAGTGGAATGGAGGACGCTATGTCTGATGGCAGTGGTGAAGAAATGGACAGCAATTTCATGGAACTTTTGGTTGAAATTCTGAATGAAAACATGATCCTTTATGTTCGTTATGCCGACAGCAACGAAATTATTGCCCGGAGTGAGTTTTATGTGATTGAAGAACAACAGGATGAGCAGTATGAAGACTATACCGATTTAATTGATGTGCGCATGGTTTTCGGCGATGGTTCTGCTGTGGATGAGTCGTTCTTTGGTGAAGGTTTTGACGATCTTATTAAACGTGTTAATGAGCTTATTACTCAGGCCGAAGAAAATTATGGTCTGAATATTCAATAAACTCACGTATTCCAAAAAATAGAAATTGGAGGCTTTTTAATGTAGAAAAAGCCTCCAATTTTTTGTTTATAACAATAACAAGCAGGTATTTCTGTTAGATGTTAGTAGCTCAGTCGCAGAGTCAGTAGTTAGCTCGAAGCTCAAAGCTGGAGAGAAAGATTGCTCTCTTTTGCGACATAACCAAGGAACCAACAAAATTAGTTAAACATCATATTTTAAATAACTTATGGTTTTTGTTAGATAAAAGCTTCTGCCGGTAAGGTGCTTCTGGCTTTTTTGATTTTTACCATCCACCTGTTGAAATATGGAAACCAAAGGTCCCGTTTTTCTGCGGCCGCTGGAAGGGGAAAGCATAATAAGGCTGAACCACCACATAGCCGAATACATTGATCCGTGCGGCAATTCCGGCCGAAAACACGGGAATTTGTTTCCCCTCCGAGGGTTCCCATGACCAGTCAATGGAACTGTTTTCATCCCATATCAGTCCGCCATCAACGAAGCCCACCAGGTCGGAGAAGAACTTGCCGGATTTAATGGGGGCTAACCTTTTGGGACCAGTAAACGGGATTCTTACCTCGCCGTTTATGACTGCGAGTCGGTTTCCTGCTAAGTTGTTAAGGCTGAGACTTTGGGTGCCGGGGAGCTGGTTGTCTTCCATCCCCGCGTTGGCATATCCCCTTATGAATTTTTCGTTGCCCAGATAATATGGAGGCATGTTTTCTGATTCCCCGCCGTAGCGGCCGTAATGCATAGCCCGGAAGGCCAGTCCGACGGGTTTGTTGAAATAATATTTTCTGTAATCAGCCAGTGCACCCCAGAAATTGTGACGGCCAATCATTTTTTGTGCCTGGAAGCGATAGCGGTAACCTTCCAACGGACTGGTTAGTCCAAAGCGTGAGGCATCTCCCACATAAGCCATGCTTGCTTCGTATATATAATAAGGATCGGGTGCTTCCAGTTCCTCCTTGTTTCTGCCAACCGGGATGTTACCCAGGAAATAATTGTTGATCCGGTCATAGCGAAAACTGTAACGGCTTGCAGTGACTCCGCCTTCTATCCGCAAGTTTCTTGAGATCGGATAATGGCTGAATACGCTGAGTTGATCTTCAAAAATCCTTAACCTGTTGATCATTAGGTTTTGGACGGGCTCACCTTCTATGGTATCCGGCTCGAAACGTACATTAGAACTTCGGTAGGGGATGTGGCCCAGAGAAACCCCCCAGTTCAGTTGAGAACCCTTGTTCATGTAGGCCACCTGTCCACCAATGTCGTAAACCTCTCCATTGGCCTGGACAGCCGTGAACAACTGGTTTCTTTTTAAGATATCGCTAAACAAAAGGTTAACTCCACCTGCTAGTCCTGTGTTCATCTGGTTAACTCCGACACCTATGCCGCTATTGCCAATGTGTTCAAGTTTAAAACGGGGTTTGTAGGGTTCTTCTTTTATTTCCGCCAAAGGAGCCCCTGGTTTTTTTGTCAGGTTAGGGCCAACAACGTCTATTGGGGGTTGTCCGGTGTATCTCGACAGTTTTGCACCATGCATATCAACCTGCCGGGGCTCAACTTTTTTTCGGGAAAAGTCTTCTTCTGTCAACTCCCTGATGGAGTAGCTGTCATCATCATAGTGGATGAAGGCTATTTTGTTGGTTTCGCGGGCCACAGAGAGAGCGGGAGACAATTCTGTAATCCCTGATATTCCAGTGGCGATGTCGGTAAGTCTGAATAGTTCTTCGTTTTGTGTGTTGAATTCATAAATATTCCGATAACCACCTGCATTTGATAAAAAGTATATGGTTTCACTGTCGGGCCCATATTGAGGAGTTGTGTTGTCGGCACCCGGCAAAAAATTATGCATGTGGACTCTGTCTTCCTCTAAATTGTATTCGCATATTTGGTAAGTGGGGTAGCCGCCCTGCCTTGAATAACCCGTTTGTCCACGGTCACTCATGAAAACGATTTTTTCCCCGTCTGGCGACCATTCAGGTTGCATGTCGGAATAGGGATCATTGGTTACGGAATTAACCGTTTCATCCTTCAGATTGTAAATGTAAATGTCGCTTCTTCCGTCTACAAGGCCCGAAATGGCAATGGATTCCCCATCGGGCGACCAGCTGGGGTTATTGAATGAGTCGATACCGGGGATGGCAATGGTTGCTTCCCGTTCGCCGGTTTCTACATTGACGATGATGAGCTTTTTCTTTCCTTTGATAAAGGCTGAGAAGGCATATCTCCGGCTGTCAGGTGACCAGGTCCCGGCCGATTCGAGGTAACTGTAGCTGTCAATTCGCGATTCTTTCATGCGCTTGGTCAGTTCTTTCTCGATTTTACCTGTTTTCAGGTTGCCCAGGTAAAAGTCGGTGGAAATGACATTTTTATTAGATACAAAAGTGATGTAATTGCCATCGGGGCTTAGCGATGGTGCCAGATTCATGGTTCCGGCATTTTCTTTTGTGAAAAGGCCTTCTCCCGTCATTGCGGGCTTCTCTTTGAGAGCGGGTTTGTAATCTTCTTTCAATGCATTGTGCCAGAGTTTGCTAACTGAATCGGCCGGAAGTTTAAATACGCTGTCCATAGCAGCTTCATATCCATGCATGGCTGTTTTCCTGAGTAAGGGTTTGATGATGCCATCGCCCCACATTCCTGTGAGAAACGTCCATGCCGCGTGTCCGTACCGATAGGGGAAATATTTATTGGGTTCTTTTGATAAATCTTTAAAAGTTGGAAGGTCGTCATGCATGACAGCATCTCTCATCGTCATGGCTGTTTGGTGGTCGGTATGGCCAATGGACATATATTCGGCAAGGCCTTCAATCATCCAAAGGGGGACATTACCGGTCATTGAAATATTGAGAGAACTGTCGTTTTTAAACATTCGGTATTGAAAAACGTGAACCAATTCGTGTCCCAGTACGTGGTCGGTTTCCCGGTTTGATGGTGATACCGGCATGACTACCCGTGTTCGGAGTCCCTCGGTAAAACCACCGGTTCCGCGCCCCATGATGCTGTTGGAAATGGTATTCTGCTGGAAGTCCTCATGATTATTATACAGGACTAAGGGGTTGAAATCTTCAATGGTGTCATTGAAAACGGCCTGATGGCGGTAATACCAATGTTCTGCCTGTTCTCCGAAACGGTGTTTGGGAATTGAATCTTCAAGGTAATTGTAGATGTCAAAATGGGGTGTTTCAAGGATTTTGAAATCAAATTGGTTGTATTGAACCGGGTTTCTTCCAAAATATTGACCTTGTGCATTTAAGCTGGTCAGTAAAATAATGCTCAGGAGTATAAGTCTAATGTATTTCATAACGTGTGTGTTTTTGCTTTCTAAAATTTTAATCCCTCGTAGAAAAGGGGTCTGCTATAAAAGTCAACAGCTTTCGAAAAAGCTTTATTCTTTGGGTTGGATTGGAAATACCTGATTTGTTCGGATGAAGTGAAGTGGGCTGAATGAGTTTGTTCTGTTGCTTTATCAGTGTGTCTGATAAGCGTATAAGAAAAAATGTCAGGGATTGTTTCGGATGGCCTTTTTTATCCAATTGTCTGTTAACAATAGTCCGTTAAAATTTTGTAATGCCTTGTAATTTAATTTTTTAAAATTCAGGCATTTCTCAGTTTAAATTACGGTATATCAGTGTTATATGATTTATCTTACCTGCCTGCCGGTAGACAGGAATCCAATATCTAAAGATCTATATTCATTAGCATGTGACATGAAAAAGCCCGATTGTTCCCTCTCCGGCTTGATTCCACTTTTCTATGGCAGCCGGTGTGGAAAGCAGTTCCACCTGACATTTTTTCTGGTCCAGGAAGCGGGCTGCTTCGTCTGACAATTCCACAAAACCGGTTTGACCGGTGCCGATGATCAGGTTGTTTGCCCCCTCTTCGAATATATGTTTGGCTTCTTGTTTCGAGATTTTATGCGATGTCCCGAATTTTTCTTTTGACAATTTCTTTTTTCGTTTGGAAACTTCACCCTTCAAATTGATAACCACATCGTATTCATAAGTTTTTCCATTTATGGTAATGTTTCCAAATTCTGTTCCATCAATCTTACTCATTTGTTCAATTGTTTTTTCACTAATTTGGATTTCAATTTTATAAAATTAACAAATTTGCAGGGGAAGTTCCAAATTTTTGAAAGTGAAATATCCTGATTTTGAGGATGTGTTTTTTGATCTGATTCAGCGAATGGATTGATTTACTTTTTCTCCCTCAAAAGTTTGTGTATTTTTGCGTCAGCTTAAAACCAACGAGAAATTACACGACTGTGCAAAAAGATATGAGATATAATCAGCGGGGTGTTTCGGCATCCAAGGAAGATGTGCACCAGGCCATCGAGAATGTAGGAAAAGGGCTTTTTCCGAAAGCATTTTGTAAGATTGTGCCTGATTTTCTCAGTGGAGATCCCGAATGGTGTAACATCATGCATGCCGATGGAGCCGGCACCAAATCCTCGCTGGCCTATCTCTATTGGCGTGAGACAGGAGATTTCTCAGTCTGGAAAGGAATTGCCCAGGATTCTTTGGTAATGAATCTTGATGACCTTCTTTGTGTGGGCGCTACCGACAACATTTTGCTTTCTTCCACCATCGGGCGGAACAAAAACCGTGTACCCGGTGAGGTTATCTCGGCCATCATTAACGGAACGGAAGAGCTGGTCTCTGAGTTGCGCGAAATGGGAATTTCTGTTTACAGCACGGGGGGAGAAACTGCTGATGTCGGAGACCTTGTCCGCACCATCATTGTCGATTCCACAGTTACAGCCCGCATGAAACGAAGTGATGTCATTTCCAATCATTTGATCCAGCCGGGGGATGTGATTGTTGGGCTTTCTTCCACAGGGCAGGCCGTTTATGAAGATTTTTACAATGCAGGAATGGGAAGCAACGGACTGACATCCGCCCGCCATGATGTCTTTGCTCATGATCTGGCCGAAAAATATCCCGAAAGTTTTGACCCGGAAGTTCCCGAAAATCTGGTTTATCAGGGGAAATACAAACTTACAGATGTCATTGAATCGTTGGGAATTGATGCCGGACGCATGGTGCTTTCGCCCACACGTACTTATGCGCCTGTGGTTAAAGAAGTACTAAGGAATTTGCGGCCGCATATTCATGGAATGGTTCATTGCTCGGGGGGAGCGCAAACCAAAGTCCTCAACTTTGTGGAAAACATGCATGTGGTGAAGGATAATATGTTCCCCGTGCCCGAATTGTTTCGCATTATTCAGAATACCAGCGGGACCCCCTGGCAGGAAATGTATAAAGTATTCAATATGGGGCACCGTTTCGAGTTTTACGTCAAAGAAGAATGGGCTCCCACTATTATTGAGATTGCTGAATCCTTTGGGATAGACGGTCGTGTTGTGGGAAGGTGTGAAGAGTCCTCGTCGGGCAATCAAATGACCATTAAAGGAGAAGAGGGAACATTTTACTATTAGGGACTTTGCACCGGGCTGTTGCAGAAATGTGAAACAGTTGTTTCGCTTTATTTCTTGCAGCAGTTTTTTTTGTTGTTTTATTTCCCAACCAGAAAAAAGATTTTGTAGATTATGACAAAAGATAATTCATTGCTTGAGAAACTCGAATCGCTGAAGATGAGATTCGAAGAAGTCGGTCAGCTCATTACCGATCCTGATGTGATAGCCGACCAAAAGCGATATGTAAAGCTAAACAAGGAATATCGTGAGCTGGAGGAGATTGTAGAGAAAGGAAAGGAATACAAAAACCTGCTTGACAATATTGAAAATTCCCGCAAGATGCTGAAAGAGGAGGAGGATGAAGAAATCCGGGCTATGGCGCGTGAAGAGCTGGAAGAGCTTGAGGAGAAACAGCCCCGAATGGAGGAGGAGATTAAAATGTTGTTGTTGCCCGGCGATCCTGAAGATTCCAAAAATGCTGTTTTGGAAATCCGGGCAGGTACCGGCGGGGATGAAGCAGCTATTTTTGCAGGTGATCTTTTCCGTATGTATACCAAATTTTGTGAAAGAAAAGGCTGGAAATATGATGTGACACATTATTCAGAAGGAACATCCGGTGGATACAAGGAAATTGTTATGAACATTACAGGTGACGGTGTTTATGGCGTCATGAAATATGAGTCGGGTGTACATCGGGTTCAAAGGGTACCGCAGACTGAAACCCAGGGCCGGGTTCATACATCGGCCGCTTCTGTAGCTGTTCTGCCCGAAGCTGAGGAGTTTGACATAGACCTGAAGCAGGAAGACATCCGGAAAGACACCTTTTGTGCATCGGGTCCCGGCGGGCAGTCGGTAAACACCACCTATTCGGCCATTCGACTTACTCATATCCCCACAGGAATTGTCGTGACCTGCCAGGACCAGAAGTCCCAGCTCAAAAATCTGGATAAGGCCATGACCGAATTGCGTACACGGATATACAATCTGGAGTATCAAAAATACCTGGACGAGATCACTTCCAAGCGGAAAACCATGGTCTCCACCGGTGACCGCTCGGCCAAGATCCGGACATACAATTTTCCCCAGGGCCGGGTTACCGACCATCGCATCAATTACACTATTCATAATCTGACTGCTGTAATGGATGGAGAAATCGGCCCCATTATTGACAAACTTCAGATCGAAGAAAATGCTGAACGCATGAAAGCCAACGAACTTTAATTCAGTTATCAGTCATCAGTAACCATAATAAGCAATCGGCAACCAGCAAAAAATCAACGAATTAACCAATTGACGAATTGACGAATTGACGAATCAACCAGCAACTATAAACAAACCACATCATGACCAGTCACGAAATCTATCAGCAGATACAAAAAAAGAGAAGCTTTCTTTGCATCGGACTCGACAGCGATATCAATAAAATTCCCCATTATCTTTATGATACCACCGACCCGGTATTTGCTTTCAATAAAGAGATCATCGATGCCACTCATGATCTGGCTGTTGCCTACAAACCCAATCTGGCATTTTACGAGAGCATGGGTGTGAGTGGGTGGAATACGCTCGAAAAAAC
>JBNJDH010000093.1:0-9871 GCA_051744695.1 Bacteroidota bacterium
AAAGAGGCTTTTTCAAAACCCCGAAATCCAATACAGCTTTTACACCTTTATGCGGTACATTCTCGAAGGCTTTGTTATCGTTGACCGGTTGGTTGTTTTCATCAAAAAAATCAGACGATTCTATCGGTGCAGAAAATTCGGCATAGAAATAAACTTTCTGATCTTCTGCCCAGCCTTTTGAAAAACAATAACCCTGAATACCGGTTTCTGACACTTTTTCGATAAATGTTTCGTATGGGTTCTTTCTCATATAAGAGTGCGGTGCAAAGAATCCCAGATTAAACATAATGCTGGCTTTTTTGCCTTCCGGATAGCTGTATTTGTGATATCCGGTGCGGGTTGTTGCGGTTAATTCCGCAGTTATGTCATTGTCAAGTAGCACCTTGTAATAGCCCGCTGTGGCTTCTTCATTTTCGTGAGAAAAAGTGCTGTAAAATAGCCTGGGACTAAAAACTTGCTCCCTGTTAAAATCTACTATTGGCATTACTGAAATGTCTTGTAAGCCACCTATTCCGGTGCCGCTCAGGTGGGTATGGGAGAAACCGGCAATGGTATCTGAACTCCAGTGGTAGCCCGAGGCCCAGTCCCATCCACCATCCGGATTGTCGGGGCTTAACTGTACCATACCAAATGGTGTGGTTGCCCCCGGGAAGGTATGTCCATGAGCGTCGGTCCCAATGAAAGGATCGACATAATCAATTAAACGATGTTCTTTAGGTTTATTCTGTGTACATGATAAAGTAATCATTATCAAAATGATGTACGGGAATGATGCTTTTTTTTTCATTTTAAAAAATGTTAGTTAATTATACAACTGAAGTTTCGCAGTAACTTTTATTAATTATATATCTTTTTATCATCGTTTTGTTTTTCCAGCTGATAAATCCTGCATCCAGGCAAAGAGTAGGAATAAGCAGCAATAGAAATACTATTGTTTGTCTTGACATGAATTTTTGCATAGTATTTTAATTTTTAAACCTTTAGTTACCAGAACCATCAATTAAAAATACATACCTTCCGGCAGCAAGCTTAATAATGCTTTCAGTCCGCGCTCCAGTATCAGTGATAGCAGCATCTCCGGTATCTGAGACACTTTCACCGCGACCAGCGTCATACGCGCCGGCTGGTGCCTCCTCAATAGATACGGGACTACCTTCCTGTACTGTCCATGTACCTCTCAGGTGCAGCGTTGCAGTGCTGTTTGGAGGTATGGAGACATTATAGATAACCTTGTTACCTCCCTTTTCCCAGGAGGATTTGATCTCTCCGTAAGGACCAAGATGTACAGCCTCAAAATGGTCAAGCCCGTCAACAAAGCGGGGCTTCAGGATAACGTTTTTGAATCCGGGGTTCTCCCTGTCCGGGTTAATACCCCCTGGAGCCTTGAAAAGCCATGCACTGATCTCACCGAACATAATATGATTTTGGGAAGCTACACCTATCCTCCAATTTTCCAGGAAAGTAGTTGCCCCGTTCACGATCCACCATCCCCATGATGGAAAGGTCTCCTGTGAGGCCACCCTCCATGCAACATTAGCATATCCATTTTCACTAAGTGCATTAAGAATGGCTTTTGAACCAAGCAGTCCAACATCAATATGAAAATCATTTTTCTCAACCTGACTGGCCAGGTTTTCAGCAACCTTAACCTTCATATCCTCGGGAACCAACCCCCAAAACAGCGGCATGCTCAATTCGGTTTGGTATCCGCTGCCGTAGATACCGGCTTCCCTGTCCAGGAATTTGTCATTAAAGGCTTTTTTGATCAATTCAGCCAGCGCCGAATACTTTTTGTGATCCTCCCACCTGTCGAACAATTCTGCGGCATTGGCTAGAATCGAAGCAACAACGTAATAATAGACCGTGGAGGTAATCTCAACATCAGCCCTGGACCGCACCGGAACCCAATCCCCGAGACCCCAGTCCGTCAGACCCTCCGGATACCTGTAAGCGATATAATCAACATAGCTTTTGATATTGTCGTAGGTCTTTTCCAGCAGCCTGCTGTCGCCGTAAAACATATAGATATTCCAGGGAACGATTGCCAGGCTCGAAGTCCAGTCCACGCCATTGCAACAGTGATAACCCCACCCGCTGGTCGGAATGATGGCAGGTAGAACCCCGTTGGGCTGTTGCTCATCGCGGTGGTCTGCAATCCATTTCTCATAAACCGTTATACCGTCAAAATTGAAAAGGCCTGTTTCGATTGCTATATGACCGTCCCCGGTCCATCCAAGTTTCTCCCGCTGGGGACAATCGGTGGGATATCCGAAAAGATTTGAAAGATAGGAGTTATTGCCTGCCCACCATATCTTATTAATAACCTCGTTCGAGGAATTAATATATCCTGCAATAGGAACATCGCTATGCATAAAATATCCTGTAAGGCTTTCTTTTGTAAGTTCCAGGGGCCTGTCTGCCGTTACCTCAACATATTGAAATCCTTTGTAATTGAAGCGCGGCATAAACACATCCTCCTCCTTCCCCGAAAGGATGAAAATATCGGTATGGAATGGATCAGTGTCATCCTGTGGTCGGTAATGCGGGTCTATATTGGACTGATCCACCCTGCCATTGTCATCCAGCTTCTCACCGTGCTTAAGCCTTATAGTGGTACCCTCCTCACCGGACGCTATCAGTTTAACAATACCTGATATATTTCTTCCAAGATCAAAAACATATGTCCTGTCATCAAACCGCTCCATGCCGATAAAGGGTATCTCAAGGGTTTTCCTTACAGGATGCATAACCTGGGCAACAATGTTCTGCGATGGTGAAGGCACATATCTTACGCCAAACCACTGCGAGTCGTCGAATCCAGGGGTATCCCACCCCTCCTGTTCAAGCCGTGCATCATAATGCTCCCCGGTATAAATGCTGTTGAAGATGATCGGTCCGTGCGATGTTTTCCAGTCCCGTCCGGTGCTTATGGTTTCAACCGAGCCATCTTCATAGGTTATCCTCAGGTCGGCACAGAAGGATGGCCTGGAACGCCAGGGGGCCTCATGGAAAAACCATACGGCAGTGCTCTGGTGGTTGTACCAGCCATTGCCAAGGATAACACCGATGGTGTTTTCACCATTTCTGACCATCGAGGTTAGATCATGGGTTACATACATGATACGCCTGTCGTAACGGGTTTTTGCCGGGTCAAGCATATGATCGCCGGCCCTTTCCCCGTTAACGGACAACTCAAAATATCCCCCGGCCGCTATATAGACCCTGGCTTCCTTTACGGGTCCGGAAGGAGTGAAATCTTTCCGGTAATATGCGGCAGGCCTGAGATCAACATCAGGCTTTCGCTGAATGTTTAGGAAATCAGTTATCCAGTGGCCCTCCCAGTTTGAGGGATTCATCATCCCTGTCTCAAACCAGGCAGTTGCGGGCGATAAGGACCTTTTGCCGTTTTTGTCCCATACCTCTACCGACCAGAAATAGCGGGTAAAAGGTTGCAGGTCCGGCCCGTCATACACCGCAAGGATGCGGTCAGATTTAACCCTTGCTGTATTCCAGATATTACCATTACCTCCGGCAACCTCTGCTGAATCGGTACCTACAACGATCCTGTAGGCGGTTTGCGATGCCCCCTGTCTTTCGTCTTCAAGCTGCCATGTAAAACGCGGAGAATGAGTATCCAGTCCGATGGGATTCACAAGGTACTCGCATTTCAGGTTTTTAGGGTGAATTTCACGAGTATTCTTTTGACAAGAAAAAAATAGAAAAGTTAATACTGGCAATATTAGCAAAATGAAATAATAATATATTGTACAATTTTTCTTTTTCATATTCTATATGTCTAAATGTTGAGTTCAGTCTTAAAAGCTCAATAGTCATGTTATAATTAATTTTGCATTCTCTTTTTAAAAGTTAAGGTACTATTGCTCCGTGATTGGTTAAAAGGTCCTTTATTGGAGCTATTGGGATATTAATGGGAGAGGTATTAAATTTTACTGCTAAAGCAGCGGTTGCGCCTGCTACCTGTCCCATTGCCATACATGATGCCTGAACTCTTAATGCAGAATTTGCGAACCTATCGCTGCTAATACATCTGCCTGCTACCATTAAATTTCTGCTATGCTTTGGAATAAGGGCCCGCAATGGGATAGTTGGAACTACCCCTTGCTCCAGGTGTTTGGGAATAATGCCTTTAGGGTCATGTAAATCAATAGGATAAAAAGAATAAGCAAGTGAATCGTAGAATAATTTTCCGCTCATATAATCCTGGTGAGAAACCTGGTATTCACCATCTATTCTATAAGTTTCCCTGACCGCAGTTTCTGGCTGCAAATCTAATAATTGCGTTTTATCACAACCAGGCATACCTCTTAAAAATCTTAATATTCTTAATGCCGAAGCTCTTCCATTTAAATTTGTCAGGGTATGTAATTCAGAAGTTGATGAATCTGCATTTAAAACATGTTGGGCATTATCTCCTTTTACACCGAGAAAATGAGCCATATTACCTCTTGCATCTGAATATAACATATTTCCTTTTTTAACTTCTTCAGCAAAACGTTTCTGAATCATTTCAAGATCTAATTTTTCAATATTGTATCCTCCGAACTCAAAAATTTGAGTGCCAGGTTGCGTTTCTTTATCACGCAATAAATTTAGTCCTGCCAAAGAAATTATATTTGCATTACCAGTGCAGTCAATCAGTTGTTTACAGATTATTTTTGTTTGTATACCTTTTCCAACAGTATCAACCTCCCAATTATCACCATTGAAATTAACCTTAACAGGTGTTTCATAATATCTTATCTTTACACCAGCTTCAGTGCATTTATCTTCCGCCAAAAGTACATATATATACGGGTTTATCCGTATTTGATGTTTCCAATGCTGCCTCCCTGTAGGTATTGAAAAGTTAGGTAATTCTCCATCATCTAAATGAACTGTATCCATAATCAATTCCCAGCCAATACCCCTGATGATTTGTTTTCCCCAGGCATGGAACAAACCAGGAAATGAAACGCCTCCCGTAGTAGTTGTTCCTCCCAGTTGACTCCCATTTTCAACCAATATGGTTGAAACCCCGGCACGGCCGGCTTGTATTGCAGCAATAACACCAGCGGTTCCACCTCCGATAACCAAAATATCTGTCTTGATTTCCTTTTTCATGCTTTTGGAAATGTTGTCAAAAGACTCATTTCCAAAAACTGGATTAAAACTCATTAATGACAAGCCTCCGAATGTTTGGAGAGCTTTTCTTCTATTTATCTTCTCCATATAATAACTTTTAAGACTTAAATTAATAATATAAATTCTTTTAGCATAATTATTATTTCATTCACTACAATGTTGAGCTATTAAATATCAAAATTGAATTTTTTAAGACGGTTTTAATACCGGCTTCGTGTTTTTTTTTTAACTTGCCATCCATACCGGTATAGGCACCGTTAACATCACTGTATGTATTGGGAGCTATAAAGGAATGGTAAACAGCCGTGTAGAATGTTCGCTTTTTACTTACATCATCAGATTCAATAACTATTTTTGAAAGGACTTCTTCCCAATCATTAAAAGCCATTTCTTTCACCTGGTCAAATGTTTTTTGCCCGACTTCAACCAGAAGGTTGTTTTTAGCCCCGTCGATACTTGCACTCGAAATACCAACTTTCAGGTAAAGAGAGTCCTTCAAAACCCCGAAATCCAATACAGCTTTGACCCCTTTATGCGCTTCCTTCTCAAGGGCTTTATTCCTATTGACCGGTTGGTTGTTTTCATCAAATAGAACATAAGATTCTATGGGTGAAGAAAATTCGGCATAGAAATAAGCTTTCTGATCATCGGCCCAGCCCGATGAAAAACGATAACCCTGGATGCTGTTTTCCGACACTTTCTCGATAAATGTTTCATAAGGATTATCTCTTTTGTATGAGTGAGGCGCGAAGAAACCCAGATCAAACATTATACTCGTTATTTTGCCTTTCGGATAGCTGTATTTGTGATATCCGGTGCGGGTTGTTGCGGTTAATTCCGCAGTTATGTCATTGTCAAGTAGCACCTTGTAATAGCCCGCTGTGGCTTCTTCATTTTCGTGAGAAAAAGTGCTGTAAAATAGCCTGGGACTAAAAACTTGCTCCCTGTTAAAATCTACTATTGGCATTACTGAAATGTCTTGTAAGCCACCTATTCCGGTGCCGCTCAGGTGGGTATGGGAGAAACCGGCAATGGTATCTGAACTCCAGTGGTAGCCCGAGGCCCAGTCCCATCCACCATCCGGATTGTCGGGGCTTAACTGTACCATACCAAATGGTGTGGTTGCCCCCGGGAAGGTATGTCCATGAGCGTCGGTCCCAATGAAAGGATCGACATAATCAATTAAACGATGTTCTTTAGGTTTATTCTGTGTACATGATAAAGTAATCATTATCAAAATGATGTACGGGAATGATGCTTTTTTTTTCATTTTAAAATAATAATAATTGTTTCTGAAGAATACTTATATTCACTTCAAGTTTTCTGATCCAGGAACACGGCATTCGCACGCTGCAACCGCTCGGGGTACTCGTACCAGACCGGACCTGTATTCGGTTCACTATATTGTTGAATTACCGTTCAATAGTTCTCCCTGCTACAATGTATTTTTGCAGCAAATCCTGCAATTCCTTAAGTTTTTCGGGGTATTTTGCTGCTACATTCGTAGTTTGTTGTGGATCAGTATTTAAGTTAAACAGCTCATAGGGCAAATCATGTGGCACAGCCCCAATCATTTCGCGGTACCATTGTGGTTCCTGGTTTCCATTATCTCCGGTAGGATCATTTACAAATACCCATTCCTCCTGCCGGATTGCAAGTTTTCCGTTCGCGCTGTGATATATCGCGAAATTGCGTTCATTTTCGACTTTAGCTTCGGGTATTATTTCATCAAGAAAACTATAACTATCCTCTGCACCATCATTTGACAAGTCGGTACCAATTAATTGCGCAACAGTGGCCAGAATATCCGTTTGTGACACCATCGCGTCAGTAACTTTGCCTTGAGGAACCTTATCCTTCCACGAAACAATAAAAGGCACACGGTGGCCAGCTTCCCAAACGGTTCGTTTCAACCCGCGCCACGATCCCATGGAAAAATGGCCAAAGTCATTAATATATTCATAAGTTTGCACCTCGGGGCCATTATCCGATGTGAAAATGATTAATGTATTATCCAGCATATTATTTCGCTCCAGTGCTTCCACAATCTGTCCAACAGCCCAGTCGAGCTGATAAACAAAATCGCCGTAATAACCCATATTCGTTTTTCCCTGGAACTGCTTGGCTGGCACATGCGGCCAGTGAGGAATGTGTGGACAATAATAAACAAAAAACGGGGCGCCTTCTTTCAGGTTAAAATTCGGGTAATCTACACGCCCCCCGTTGGCATCAATATATTTTACCGTTTGATTAATATAATACATTTGTGCTTCTTCCATATCAAACGCTTCAAAATCAGGATCTCCACCACGGCTGATGCCGTTTTCGAAATACCATCGCCCGCCATCAGATTTTTCGAATGCACCATCAACCATATTGCTTTCATAATAGGTTTCATGATATCCACGACCATACCATCGGTGGAGGTCATCGTATGTAAAACCGACTAAATGCCCACTGTGAACGGGTTTTGAATAATCTATAGCATCAGCAGAAATATCCAGCCCCTGGCGACCTGGTTTGGCGGCACTTTCCCAGTCAGCGCTCAGACCCCATTTACCAATGGCAGCAGTGTTATATCCAGCATCTTTTAACATATTGGCAATGGTCAATCGCCCTTTTTCAATAACCAGTTGAGACCCTATTTCGGGGTTTCCCTGTGTCCAACCGGTACGCCACGAGTACTGCCCGGTAAGAAGACCATACCTGCTTGGGCTACATATTGCATCTGGTGAATATGCACTGGTGAACCTCACGCCGTTTTCTGCCAGTTTATCAATGTTTGGTGTGGGGATTTTACTTCTATCATCGTAACATTCCACATCACCCCAACCCAGGTCATCGGCATAGATGAGTACTATATTAGGTTTCTTTTGGTTTGCTTCCTCGTTTGCAGAAATGCACCCTAATAATAAAAGCATACTGGTTAAGCAAATAAATAATTTTTTCATTTTAAAATTTTTTTTTTCATACATTAAAATATTAAGTGTTCCATTAATACGATAATTGTAACTACTGCGTTATCCACTGCCTCTCCCAGGGCTGGCCTTCGATGAACTCTTGCGACAGGGTGGTACCAGGTATCCACGCTCCCGTAGTAGGGCAGTACCTTGGGGCGCCAGGCACCTTAGGCCCATTGAACTGGTAGGCCCCTGCGTCCGGGTTGGGCCCGGCAAATGGGTCATCCAAGTAGTCCAATGGCCTTCCGAGTTGATCAGTTGCCGGAACGCCGGGTGCACTCTCAATCGTGCTAACCAGGACACCGCTTTTGATGGCAGGAGATCCTTCCTTTAACTGGAATCCAAGTCCCGAGGGGTATTGACCCGGGCCGAAACCAATCAGCCAGGGTTTGCCGTTTGCGGGACTGCTGTTGTATGCGCCTTCTGCATCCAGGAACCCATCGGTTCGTTGTTCCTGGTCATTAAAGACAAACTCATGAGACGGCTTTGTTCCCGGAACAGCGTTTACCGCGTAGATGTTGTTTCCTACTGTCCACCTGCATTGTTGTCCCTGCGTAAAGAACTGTGTACTGTTCCCTAAACCCAGGGTTGCGAAAACATTGTTATACAGCAGGTGGATGCCCAGCGGGGTTGCTTTGTAATTTAGTCCGGCATTAGGTGCACGCAAATCTCCTTTAATATTATTCCATGACACATTATGGTGCATTACTGTACCATCTGATGCATCATCGAAATAAAGACCTGCACTCATACCGAATTCGGCCAGAAACGCCCTGGAATCATGGCCCCAGTTGTGGTGCCAAACAGAAGCATCGTAGGCGAAAGCATCCAACAGGGCGCTATCCGCGGGCCTCTCTTTCCTGCCAAGAAGATTGTAACCATAATACTGCCTATACATAGCATCGCTCCATTTAGCACCGTGATTTGCCGAGTATGAAAACCGGGCCTGGGTGTAATTTCCGCCGCCGTCAACGTTCAGGGAGGAGTACTCGGACCAATCGTTAAACGATACTTCAGCCTCTCGCTGAACATTCCAAAGGTGGACTCTTCCCGTTCTCCAGAAAGTATTGCCGTAAATTTTTAAACCCGTGCTGACAATAGAGGCTGTGATAGATCCTGACCAGTTACCAATATAGGAAAAGTCCTTAAAGTAGTTGTTCTCAATGGTGCAATTCCTACCGGTCACCAACACCCCGCTACCGGCACCGGTGTCAAACACCGAGTTCCTGATTATGCAGTTATCGCCAGTGATCCGGATGCCTGCGCGATGGAGGTTTCCGAAATTGCAATCTCCGTTTCCCTGAAAGATGCCGGTTTCTGATAACTCCAGGTCTAAGGGTGAACCAGCCTGCTTCGCCACAATATTCGTTTGATGGTTCAGGTACTTGAACCGGCAATAGTCGATCAAAATACCGTTAGCGGGTTGGGGCACTGCTGCCTGGTTGTTCCTGTCAGACGGGTGGGCGCCCGCAATGAAGCCCTCGGCATCGGCCTTCGCCTGTACTGTTGGGTAGGTCGGCTTCTGTGTCTGTGTATATTGTGCCGGTATTGGCTGAACTGCATCCCAGGTCTTCGCGTTACTTGGCCACAGCGATTCCCCGTTGGTCGGGATATCGCAGGCGAAGAAATTCAGGTGCTTAAGGTGGATGTAAGATTTTCCCGTCAGGTCAAAGCCCCAGTTGCGGGCCTTGTATTCAACGTTTTCCGGCATACCGCCGCCGGGGGCCCAAAGGTAGAGCTTGTTTTGACTTTCATCATAGTAGAATTCC
>JBNJDH010000094.1:0-9840 GCA_051744695.1 Bacteroidota bacterium
ATTGGGAGATTTTTGCTTGATCTTACAAAACAATTTCCGATAATAGATATATGCAATATACACACCCAGGCGGGCTTCCCGTTTTAATTGAACGATTCCGTTGTAAGCCTCCTGAAAATCCTTTTCTATCTCCTTTTCAATTTGCTTTTTTTGAAGCAGGGAAAAATTATTTAAGTCCACATAAGGAAAATAAGTCCTCCCACGCTCATCAAGGTCTGCCTGAACATCCCTCAGAAAATTGACTTTCTGAAAAGCTTCTCCCAGCTTTCGGGCCGGGTGTTTCAGGGCTTCGTAACTTTGGGGATCATCCCTGTAAAATACCCGGAGGCACATTAGCCCCACCACCTCTGCCGAACCATAAATATAATTCTGATAGTTCTTCTGGTCATATTCTTTTTGGTCGAGGTCCATGGCCATGCTGTCAAAAAAAGCTTCAATCAACTCCTTATCAATACAGTATTGATTGGCCGTCATCTGGAAACTTTGCAAAATGGGATTGGTGGAAATGCCTTCATCCATGGCCCTGAAGGTTTCTTCCCTGAACCGGTCCAGCAAAGAAGCCTTGTCATGTTCATGAAAGGTGTCCACGATCTCATCGGCAAACCGGACAAAACCATAAACGGAATAAATGGCCTCCCGCACAGGAGAGCCTAGCAATTTGATGCCCAGTGAAAAGCTTGTGCTGTAACGCTGCGTGGTGGCCTTACTACAAGCCAGGGCAGTGCTGTTGTATAGTTCAATGCTGCTCATAGCTCCATTTGCTCTACAGTTAACTTCGAACCAATAACGACCATTGGAAGACCTGTTCCAGGGGTGGTAGAGGCGCCCACATAATAAAGATTGCCAAACTTCTCATCACGGTTAGAAGGCCTTAAATAGGCCATCTGGCCCATGTTATGCCCCAGTCCGAGGCCACTTCCCCGGTAAAGGTTAAACATCTCTTCCCATTCCACAGGTGTCAAAACCGTCTTCGACAAAATGTTGCCAGGCAAATCAAATCCAATACGCTCAGAAAGGTCATTCAGTATGCTCTCGACGATCTCTTCGCGGTCGTACCAATCGGGACGGTAGCGCAAATCAGGAACAGGAACCAGTATAAACAACGATTCACAACCTTCCGGCACACTTTCAGGATTGTGCTGCGATAAAACATTCACGTAGTAATAAGGTTTCTCAAGCGAGACTTTATTTTTGAACAGATTGTTGGCATAATTCCGGAAATCGGGACCCAGAAAGTAGTTGTGATGATAAATCTGCGGGATTTTCCCCTTCACCCCCAGGTAAATGGTCAGCGGGGCCATGGTCCACCTCATCTCATCAAGCTTCTCTGGACTGAAAGCCCGCCTGCCGAGTACCTGACCGCGGAAAAGGGCCGCATCGGCATTGACCACAAAATGATCGGCCTCCCACTGCCGGCCCTTGCTGTCAACCAAAGCCCGGATTTGGCCACGCTCCTCTTCAAACGAGGAAATTTCGGTATTGAAATGAAAACTCACTCCCCGGTTTTTCAGTTCATCGACCAAAGCCTCCACGATGCGATACATACCCCCTCTAACATTGTAATAACCGTCATGTTTCAATTCGGTGTAAGACAACATGGTAAACACTGCCGGGGTATCAAAAGGTGTACCTCCCAGGAAAAACGAAACCAGGGAAAGAATCTCTCTTACCTCACGGGAATCGAAATGACGTTCTACCTCAGTCCAAAACGAGCGCCACAAAAGGGGTGCATGTTTCAGTGGAACCCGGACCAGAGCCTGCAAATACTCCCACCAGTGATTGAAATTTTGCCTGATGATCAAACCTTCAGTATCATGAAACAAAGCACCAGTGGTCTGCAAATAATGGTTCAATTTCTCCTCAAGCCCGGCCTCAACTTCGGCAAATTCTTCGGCAAGCCTGTGGGGATCTTTGAAAATCCGGTAAGTTTTCCCTGTATCGGCAAAATTTACGGCATAAAGAGGATCGAGTTCCTGAAACTCAAAAGGCATATCCCAGTTGCACGAACGGGCCAGCTCATGGAATTCGTAACTCATACTAAAAAAAGATGGCCCCATATCAAAGGTGAAACCATCCTTCACAAGCCGGTTAAGACGACCACCCGCCTGGTGATATTTTTCCACCATTGTGATTTCATGCCCTTTCTCACTCAATCGCAATGCGGTGGCCAACCCTCCAAGGCCCGTACCTGCAATTAGAATTCTGCTCATATCTGAAATATCCTGAAGGTTTTAAATAATTAAATCAATAGTGTTCGTGAAATACATGAAAACAGTGGCAGACAGCTTCACTTCGTTCGCAATTACCTTGTTAATCAGGAGGTAGAGTGATGCAATCTTTAATTATTTTACCGGATACCAGTGATAATTTTGCCCATTCATATATTCAATTTACGCAATAATAATTTACAATGTCCCCAAAATCCCTATATTTTAAGAAACATATTGGTCAGCATTTTTGTTTATAATTAAATAAAAAAAATGAAACAAAAAAGATGCATGATAGCAGGTGCAGGCATTGGGGGACTGGCAACAGCCATAAGACTGGTTGCCGCTGGACATGATGTGACGGTGATAGAGCAAAATGATCGCCCCGGAGGAAAAATGGGAGAACTCAGGAGGGAAGGTTTCCGCTTCGACACGGGCCCCTCACTCTTCACCATGCCTGAAATGGTGGACGAACTTCTTGCTCTCGGGAATAATGATTCCGGCGTATCATTCGGCTACAAAAAACTGTCAGCTTCCTGCCGCTATTTTTTTGAAGACGGCACACAGATCAACGCACTGAATGATGCCCGTGATTTTGCCCGTGAGATTAATCTGCAAACAGGTGAGCCTTCTGAACATGTCCATAAATACCTGGAGGATGCAGCAAAGCTCTATCAGGCATCTGCCGGTCTTTTTATCTTCAATTCCCGAAACCGCTTATTCCAAACCGCTCTGAAAGAAAATCCTTCCCGGTTATTACCCCTCTTGAAAGTGAATCCCCTGCGCACCATGCACGAAGAAAACCACCGCCGGTTTCGAAGTCCGCATGTGGTCCAGCTTTTCGACCGCTATGCCACCTACAACGGATCGTCGCCTTACCTGACACCTTCAATGCTCACGGTCATAGCCCACCTGGAACACAATACCGGGGCTTTTTTCCCGGAAAAGGGGATGTACAGCATAGCTCAGGCTCTATACCAAAAAGCCATTGAGATGGGGGTAGAATTCCGTTTCCGCTGCAAAGTGACTGGTGTGAACACCCGGAAACGGCAGGTAACAGAGGTTCAAACCACCCAAGGCACCCTCCCCTGTGATGCATTAATCTCTGACATCGATGTGAATACGTTTTATCGCCAGGCAGGACAAAACCTGAGACGCCCCCTTTCTGTCAGACACCCCCGGCTTAGTTCTTCGGCACTTATATTTTATTGGGGAATGAACGGCACTTTCCCTCAACTGGACTTACACAATATCCTCTTTTCCTTGCAGTACACGGAAGAATTTACGTCGTTGTTCAAAAAAAAGGAACCATTCACCGATCCCACCGTTTATATTTTTGTCAGCTCAAAAACGGTAAACGAAGATGCCCCACCCGGAAAAGAAAACTGGTTTGTCATGATCAATGTGCCCCCTCTTGTGGGAAATGACATGCCGGAAGATTTCATTGATCAGGCCCGCAAACATATCATCAGTAAAATCAAACGGGTCTTAAACATCGACCCTTCACCCCATATTCTTTTCGAAGAAGTAACAACCCCCCAAACCCTGCAAGACGATACCGGTTCCTTCAAAGGGGCATTGTATGGAAACAGTTCCAATTCAATCCGGTCGGCTTTTCTCCGGCACCCTAACCGGTCAGGTCCCTACCCCAACCTGTATTTTACCGGCGGCAGTGTGCATCCCGGAGGGGGCATTCCCCTTTGCCTGGCCTCGGCGGCCATTGTAGAAAAAGAAATTGAAAAAGATTGATGATAGAAACAGCAAAAAAACTAAAAGCAAGATATCTTGTTCCCGAAAAGGTCAACCGGTTTTGGGTCATTTATTTCATGGTGGGGGTTGCAGGTCTGACCTTCCCCCTTACGCGTAGCTTTTTCCGGGAACTCATCGGGTTTTCTCTGGCCCTTTCCCTGGCACTTATGCTGTATTTTCATAAACCCTGGAACAGACCATTTATTCTGGCATCTTTAATAGTGGCAATAAGTGGCTTTTTTCTGGAAGCCCTGGGTGTCAGTTCAGGCATGATCTTCGGCCATTATAATTACGGTGAAGCACTGGGGCCAACTTTCCTGAATACGCCTTTGCTAATTGGTCTCAACTGGTGGATGCTGATTTACATTGTAGCCCAGATCACGGAAAGTCTGACCATTCCGGTTGGGGTCCGTTTAACGCTGGGCGCCCTAATCATGGTGGGGTACGATGTAGTGATGGAGCCTGTCGCCACTGCCACGGGAATGTGGG
Organism: Bacteroidota bacterium; assembly: GCA_051744695.1. GTDB lineage: Bacteria > Bacteroidota > Bacteroidia > Bacteroidales > Marinilabiliaceae > Marinilabilia. The sequence continues at coordinate 4,446 of JBNJDH010000094.1, forward strand.
ACTGGAACGCACAGCCCGTACCCTTTCAGAACTACCTGGCCTGGTTCATCATCTCTTTTGTGTTTCTATCGGTTTTCCGTATATTCAGGGTTCGATACAATAACCCGGTGGCCCCTGTATTGCTAGCTGCCCAAACAGGCTTTTTCGTTTTACTCAACATCATCCAACAACTAAAAGGACTATGATCATAGCCGGACATCATCCATTTTTTGTTTGGTTCTTCCGCCATTATTCCCATTGGATGATCAGATCTCACTTTCGCCAGATTTTCATTGAAGGAGATACCGAAAAGCCCGAAGCTCCCCTGCTAATCATCAGCAATCACTTTTCCTGGTGGGATGGGTTTTTCATCAACCACCTCAATCATAAATTTTGGCAGAAAAAATTTCACGTGATGATGCTGGAAGAACAATTGACAAAACGGAAATTCCTTTCCCGGGCGGGGGCCTTTTCCATCAAAAGGGGAAACCGTTCGGCCGTTGAATCAATGCACTATGCCGAAAATATGCTGGATAACCCCGAAAACCTGCTACTCATGTATCCGCAGGGTGAGATCAACTCTATGGCCCACCATCCCTTGAAGTTTGAGAAAGGAATTGAACATTTTATTCATAAAGAGGGAATTTCTGTAAAAATGGTGGTTGCCCTTATTGACTATTTTTCTCATCGGAAACCATCCCTCTCCCTGTACATTAAAGATTTTGGCAAAAACGAAGAACGTCCGGAAGAAGCTTTCAATGCTTTCTTGGAAGAGTGCATCGCTGCCCAAAACCAAAAAGCTAAAAAAGAACGGTAAAACAGAGTTGTAAACGCAGGAATAGTTTTTTTTGCTATTCAAGTTCTGACAACACCTCTTTTCCCCACTCAATATATTCTGGGCGTTCAAGTAACTGACCGGCACTAAAAATGCGCAGTCCATCCAACTTATCAGCATTGACCATCTCCACATAATACCCAAGGACATCTTTGAACTCTTCTTTTGTAAGCCATCTACCACCATTCTCACCTGAATTCAGATACAATCCGGCAATAACAAAACGTTCAGGATGATGAGCAATTCCGGAGGTAATATGTTCTTCGGCATTAGCCATAATTTCCGTTGTATTTCCCCAAATATTAAGAATAATACCATCTATATCAAAATTGAAAGAATGGCGTCCCTGATTCCTGTGCGGATAATGCGGAGCAACCAGTCTTAGACCCGGATTAACAGTTTTGGCGGCCGAAATGATCTCACGCCATTGCTCTTCAGTCCGGATACTGTCTTCAATCTCATCATAAAAATCGTTAAGGTATAAGCCAAAAATTCCAGGGTGATCCAATGACAACTCTGCAATCCACCTGGCATGACGCACCGATTCTTCCTGGGTCCATCCCCATTCGGCCCGTTCTATTTTAGCCAACACGTAGTCTACTCCTGGAACCTGAAGACATTGGTACATGTGAGTATCTTCCCACTCCTGACCTCCGTAAGCAGAATCATGGGTCCACACCAAATTGAATCCCAAATCGGTAACCAGGTCGTTTAAATCTAACTCTGCTCTGTGATTCCAAAGCGAAATTATTTTTTCATCAAAGGACTGCGTCGCTACTTTCTGAGTTACAAAAAAGAAAATAGCCAAAAGAAAGAAAAAGTATCTCTTCATAGAATTATATTTAATTAATGCCTGTCCTTAAAGTGCCATTTACTACGTTATGCCTGCATGGCGGGTTATTAAAAAAGAAAATTACAATTTAAACTTGTTTTCGTTTAAATTGCAGGTTCCTGATAAAACAACGGCAGACAGTTTTGCCCGAAAATCAATTATTTACATGAGTAAACTGTGTATTTTCGGGCTAGGCCTTTCTGAACAGACACATGATTACTAATACTTCACCACTTTATTGATGGACACCAATTTAATGTAGCATCATTTTTTACAAAAATAAGAAAATTTTGGAAATTGCAAACGGTTGCCTTATTTTTTAATTTAGTTGCATTAATTTTTTCGCGTCTATTATTGAAATAAGAAAATAAGCAAAATACGGATAACATCCCATTAGGAGGTCTACATAACAGCATAAATGATTTATATTTGCCAATAGTATTTTAATCTTTTCTATATTGGATGAGAAAAAATTGCAAAAGCTCAACACCATTTAGAACCTTATATTAAACATCTTAAAGAACAAAATCATTGATGTAAAATATAAAATATCCCCACTATGTTAATCACTTTTTCAACTGCCAACAGGCATGGCAGGCATCACTGAAGGATTTAAAAATTAAACAACCAATTGACTAAAACATGACCGTCAAAAAAAGAATGAGCTTTGGGCAAACAAATAGTTTAGAAAACCAATTAATGCCATTTTAAGCTCGAAAAATCATTACCATCAAATCAAAAAAATGGACAATTGGACAGCATGTGAGATTTTGGCCATCATAGCCTTCCTTATCATTGCCTGGCGGTGGATGACATCCCTTTTTAACCTCATTACAGGAGAACCGGTCCCGGCTCCTTCACAAAAGAAAGCCGGAGATGTGTCAGTACTCATTCCCGCCCGCAATGAAGCCAAAACCCTGCCACGACTCCTGAAAAGTCTCAATACTTGTGATTCAATCATTGGTGAGATCCTGATCTACAACGACCAGTCGGAAGATAAAACCTCCGAAGTCGTGAATGTTTGGGCACAAAATGATCGACGCATCCGTCTCATCGAGGGTAAAGAGTTACCCCGGGACTGGACCGGGAAAAACCACGCCTGTCATCAGCTGGCTTCCGAAGCCAAAGGTTCTTATCTCTTGTTTCTTGATGCCGATGTGGAAGTCGGTCAGGAAGCCATAGAACTGGCCCTTTCCCGAATAAAAAAAGACCGGCTGACCCTTTTCTCTTTCTTCCCCGTCCAGGAAATGCACACGACGGGAGAATGGCTGTTGGTGGCCCAGGTCAATACCATCCTGGTTTCCCTTTTGCCGCTTGCTTTATCTCATCGCATCCCCATAAAACTTCTGACTGCCGCCAACGGGCAATTCATGATGTTTGACGCAGCAAAATACCGGATTCATCAGTTTCATGCAAAAGTGAGCCATATGCCGGTGGAAGATGTGGCCATTGCGCAGTACCTGAAAAAAGTCAGGGAAAGATCACGTACAGCCCTTGCCCCCAAAAATTTGAAATGCCGCATGTACAGCAATTACCGGGAAGCCCTTCTCGGTCTTGCCCGGAGTGCCCGTTTTTTCTTTGGTGGAAGCATCATAACCGGATGGATTTATGTGCTTTTTTCCATGCTGGGATGGTTGCCTGTTTTGCTTACCATGCCTATTATTTGGCTTGGTGTCTATTTTTTGCTTTTGCTAATGCTGCGTATATTTGTCTCGGTGGCCAGTCATCAATCGGTGTTCCGGAACCTGATTCTGATGCCCGCCCAGCAAGTGGCCCTCTTTCATTTATTTCTGAAGGCCACCCGGCAACTCATCAAACAACAAACATCATGGAAAGGAAGAACCATTTGAAACATTCATCAGGAATCATACTACTCTTTGTTCTTGTAATGATGGCATTCCCGGGACGGGCTTCCGAACGTGATTCCATCTTCTACCATTGCTACACAACAACCGACATGGAAACCTGGAAGCAAACCATGCATCAAATGGAAAAAGAATACCAGGAGGGTGATCCTTACGATGAACTGTTTGAACTGGCCCTGGCCTGGTATGGATACATCGGGTATTGCATCGGCAACGATCTGGAAGATGAAGCCGAAGAATACCTGGAGGATGGCTGGAAATACCTGGACCTTCTTTTAGATTCGCCCAATGCCGGATCGGCTGCCTATTCCATGAAAAGCGGTTTTTATGGCTTCGAAATGGCGCTGGCCAAATACAAGGCAGTGATACTGGGACGAAAAAGCGTCAAAGCCCTCGAAAAAGCCGCTGAAATTGACTCCAACAATGTGCATTACCATGTGGAAAAAGGCAACCAGATGTACTATATGCCCTCATTCCTCGGGGGCGACGACGAGGTGGCCCTCAACCACTACAAAAAAGCCGTGGATGCCATTGAATCAGGCAAAGCTTATCATCAACGTCACTGGTTTTACCTGAATACCCTGGTCGTGTTGGCCCATACTTACGAACGAACCGATAACATTGAAAAAGCCCGGAAAACTTACCTGAAAATTATGGATCAAGCCCCTCAATTCGAATGGGTCAAAGAGGAGTTGTGGCCCGATTTTGTTGAAGAGCATTCGTCAGAGACAGGTCGTTAGAGGTTTAGCGGTTAAATTTTTTGCCTTAATGTAATCGGGCTAATGATATCCGGTATGTTTTTCCGAACAATAGCAATTCAAAACACATAACTTTATTTACGAAATATTGCAGAGCCGGACAATTTAAAAATGTCATCCGCCATTCATCGGGAGGTGGCATTTTTTGTTGTGATACAGCAAAAAGGCAATAATTTTAGGTATAACCCAGCCGATTAATTATTTTTGCCTTCCAAAATTGTTTTAAAATCAGGTTACAAAACAACTATGGCCCGCGGGCAGTTGTACCAAACAAAAATTCATGGAGTTAAATTTAAAAAACCCGATCGTTTTTTTCGATCTCGAAACCACCGGCATCAATATTGCCGCCGACAGAATTGTAGAGATCTCGATACTGAAAATCAATCCCGACGGCACCGAGGAATCCAAAACCATGCGCATCAATCCCGAAATGCCCATCCCGAAAAAATCATCCGACATCCACGGGATTTATGACAAAGATGTAGCCGATTGCCCCACCTTCAAGGAAGTGGCCCGTGAGCTGGCAACTTTTATGGAAGGCTGCGACATTGCCGGATACAACTCCAACAAGTTTGACATCCCCCTGCTCGCCGAAGAATTTATCCGGGCCGATGTGGACCTTGACATGAAAAAACGCAAGTTCATTGATGTGCAGACCATCTTCCACAAAATGGAAAAGCGCACCCTGGAGGCTGCCTACAAGTTTTATTGCGATAAAAACCTGAATGACGCCCACAGCGCCGAAGCCGACACACGCGCCACCTATGAAGTGCTTCAGGCCCAGCTCGACCGCTACAACAACCTGAAAAACGACATCGACTGGCTTTCCAAATTCTCGGCCCACAATAAAAACGCCGACTTTGCCGGCCGCATCATTTTCAATGACAAAGGCGAGGAAGTCTTCAATTTCGGAAAATACAAGGGGCAGAAAGTCACCGACGTACTGGAAAAAGACCCCGGCTACTACGGTTGGATGATGAACGGCGATTTCCCGCTTTTCACCAAAAAGGTACTGACCAATATCAAGTTGAGAAATGCTTTCAATCAGAATGCGTGAGATAGGTCGGTAGGTTATTAGGTCAGTAGGTCATTAGGTCAGTAGGCCATTAGATCAGTAGGCTGTAGG
>JBNJDH010000095.1:0-9827 GCA_051744695.1 Bacteroidota bacterium
CTGGGGGCCTGCCGGCGTTCCGGCATTTCGGCAATCGCGGGAATTTCATAAGTCCCTGCATGCCTGGGAATAATTAATTGTTCAAATGTCTTGGTCCCTTTATGCCCGGAGGTTGTTGTTTCCAGGTTGCTGCTTGTTTTGGGGTCAAACTCATCAAAATCACTTGGTATGCTTAATTCCGGGGCATCCATAACTTTCATGTTGCCGGTTCCCGAAAGTTGCGTAGTGATTGTTATGCCGTCGCCGGTTTTTACCTGCTTTTTGGAAACATCGACATTCATATCTAGATTGCCCACGAATCCTGAAAAATTTCCCGGAGAAGGCGGAAGTGATTTTACATTGAGTGCAACATCATCTGAGGTTACGGTCTTTTTTACGGTTCGATGCGTGTCAAAAAAATTGTCAAATACGTTGTTCGATTGCCTTTTCTGGCGCATCCGGACCATAAATTCAAAAGAAATGGGTTCAATGTTTATGTTTCCGGTTTTTTGCGGATAAAGGATCTTTCTGTTGTAAGTGCCTGCCCTGTATGTTTTTCCGTCTACATTTTCCATCGACCATTCAATGTTTTGTTCTTCCTCAAGGTCTTCTGCAATGAATTCCCTGAATGAAGGATGCTCAATGTTGGAAATGCCTTCAAGGTTAACCCGCGTGTAAATTTTCGTGGTGAGCATTACAGGCTGCCCTCTGTAGACACTGCTTTTGTTGGGGGTCATGGTGACAAACAGGTCTTCATCCCCAATGGTGCCCGTGGATTGTTCCTCTGTGTCCTGTCCTGTGCTTCCTTCCTGTTCTTCTATTACTTCTATTGAAACGCTGTTTGATTCATGCTTTTCCCCGTCCACTTCTATTGTGGCAGCCGGTATTTTGAATGTTCCTTTTTGATTGGCTTTTAAAATGTAGGTGTAGGAGAATTCCTGTTCGCGGCTTACATCACCGTTAACGATCCTGACCTGTGAGCGCTGGGAAGTTGTGGGCCCCATGAGAATATCGAATTCATTCATGTCGGGGACTCTAATGTTTTCCCCCTCCTGGTTGACCGTATAGACGAGTTGGAATCTTTCTCCCTGAACGACAGAATTGGGGGCAGAGGCTTTAAACTCTACTTCCTGTCCGTGAAGAGACAAGGGTAAAAGAGCTAATGCCAATATGTATAAGAAACGGGTTTTCATTAATTGAATTTTTTGACGATTGATTTGATTTCCATTCAAATATGTTTCCTGTACACCAGAACTTCTTTTCACTGACCTCATTGCTAACAATCCTTATGAATGACGGAAAAAACGAGCAAGGAATTTTGATTTTTCAAATCCGCCACAAAAGTGTATGTTAAATTAATTATAAGCCTGCCTGCCGGGTAATGAAAAACTACCCCCTGTTTTTCAAGCAATAGTCCGTTAAACTTTCTCAATGCCTTGTAATTCAGTTGTTTAGCCTTTAAAGGATTGCCGTATTAAATTACAGTATATCAGCATTGTCCTATTCGTCTTAAATCTAATATCTGAAAATCTAACAGTCTATTGTCAAGGGCATTCTATTGGAAAATAATCTCTTTACAAAAAACGTCAGGCAGGTTCCATCAGAACAAATACTTAGACGTATTTATGCGGATGCAAACACCCGCTTAAATGCCTTATGATGCTTACCAGTTTTTCTTTATATTTTTTTGCTGCTTTTCTTCAGCTTTTCTGATCCTTTCCTGGATTTCCTTTTCATTATCGTCAATCGAGCGCAACATCCTTTCTGCCTCTTCTTTCGACATGTCTTGCTGTTGTTGCTGTTGTTGCTGCTGCTGTTGTTGTTGCTGCTCCTGCTCTTGTTGTTGTTCCTCTTGTTCCTGCTCTTGTTCCTGTTCCTGGTTTTCTTCTTCTTGCTCTTGCTCTTCTTGTTCTTCTTCTTCGTCCCGCAATTTTTGGGCTACAATGAGATTGTAGCGGGTTTCATCATCATCGGGGTCATTGCGCAATGCTTCTTTATATGCTTCAATGCTTTTTTCCAGTTCTTGCTTGGCAAAAAATCCATTTCCGATGTTGTGGTAAAGATCGGATAACCTCTCTTCATCGTCTGTACTGTTTGTTAAAGACTGAAACTGTTCGATGGCTTCATCCACTTTTTCCTGTTTAAAAAGGGCATCGCCCAGGTTGAATCGGGCTTCAAAACTGTTGGGTTCCTTTTCAAGGGCTTTTCTGAATTCCACTTCAGCTTCTACATACTCCTCATTTTCGTAATGGTCGGTCCCATTGCGTATGAACCGGCGCTCGTTTTGTGCCGACACACTGTGAAACGTGCCTGCTAAAATAACCAAAAGTATAAGAGTATATCTCATTCGTATTAAGTTGTTTGTTACTGATGTAATGGAAACCATGATACCTTCCATAAGTTGCTGCATTCAGGTGTTATCAGACTTTTCTTTATTTTCATCGGTTGTGAACAGATCAATTTTTTTCAGCAATTTGTTCTTTCTTTCCAGAATGATGAATTCAATCAACAGGAGCAATAGAGCAAGCCCTGCCAGATACTGAAACTGGTCTTCGTAATCGGTATAAACTTTTGAATCCATTTCGCTTTTTTCCAATTCCCCCAATTCGCTGATTAAATTATTGATCCCTCTTCTGATGTTGTTGGCGGGGATGTATTCTCCTTCTCCGGCATCGGCGATTTGCTGAAGCAGTTCCCTGTTCATTTTCGAGATCACAACATTACCGTCCTGGTCTTTAATGAAATCTCCTTTGGAGTTGGGATTCTCTGGAACCGGTCCGCCGTCCGGACTCCCCATTCCTACGGAATAGACTCTAATGCCTTCGTCGTTTGCTTTCCGGGCTGCATCAATGGCATTCTGTTCGTGATCTTCTCCGTCCGTAATCACGACAATGGCCTTGTTGATGTCATCATCATCGCTGAACGAGTTGGATGCCAGGTTGATGGCTGAGCCAATGGATGTGCCCTGGGTCGGGACCATGTCGGTATTGATGCTGGACAAAAACAGTTTGGCCGATGCATAATCTGTTGTGATGGGCAATTGGACATAAGCATTACCGGCAAAAACAATGAGTCCAATTCGGTCGTTTACAAGCCGGTTGGTAAGGCGTTCTATGGCCAGTTTTGAACGTCCCAGCCTGCTGGGTTCAACATCGGTGGCGTTCATGCTGTTCGAAACATCCAAGGCTATAATTAGTTCAATTCCTTTGCGTTCAACGGTTTCAAGCTTAGTGCCGAACTGTGGAGATGCCAGCATCACGATGATGGCAGCCATGGCAAGAAGCAACAGGTAAAACTTGATCATCGGCCGGATAAACGAAACTTCCGGCATAAGATGTTTCAGAAGCTCCATATTGCCAAACTTACGGAGCTTCTTTTTCCTGCTGGTTTGAAAATACAGCTGGACAAATGCCAGCACGGGAATGATTAGCAGCAGATATAAATATTCAGGATGTCCGAATCGAAACATAGTCCTGTTGGTTTATTTTGTTACAGTTATATTTAATATTTCCCCTGACTTATTCAGGTGGAAAATTATGGCAAATTCCTTAATATGGTATTCCGGAGCAGGATTTCGGCCAGTAAAAAAGCCAGTGCCAGAATGCCGAAAGGAATAAATTCTTCAGATTTTTGGGTGTATTCTTTCACGTCAATTTTTGATTTTTCCATTTCGTCAATTTCCTCATATATGCTCCGTAGTTTGTTTTCGTCGGTTGCACGGAAATATTGCCCGTTGGTCATCCGGGCTATTTCCTGCATCATCTCTTCGTCAATGTTTACTTCCATCTCCTTCACTTGCTGCCCAAATGCGGTATTTACCGGGAATGGTGCTGTACCGTGGCTGCCTACACCAATGGTGTAAACACGGATTCCGAAACTTTTAGCCATTTCGGCCGCTGTAAGGGGGTGAATTTCTCCCTGGTTGTTCACCCCGTCGGTCAGCAGAATGATGACTTTACTTTTGGCGTTGCTTTCTTTTATGCGCTTGACAGCGGTGGCCAGTCCATGGCCGATGGCTGTGCCATCTTTCAACATGCCTATGCGTACGTCCTGAATGAGATTGGTCAGAACAGCCTTGTCTACTGTAAGGGGGCATTGTGTGAAGCTCTCGGCGGCAAAAACAACCAGTCCGATTTTGTCGTTGGTCCTTTTGGAAATAAAATCCGTAGCCACGTTTTTGGCCGCTTCAAGACGGTTGGGCTCAAAGTCCATGGCCTGCATACTTCCCGAAATGTCGAGGGAGACCATAATATCAATGCCCTCGGTGGTTACATCCCGCAAATTGTTGGTCGATTGGGGGCGTGCCAGAGCAATGGTTAGAAATATAATGGTCAGGCATCGAAGACCGAAAGGAATGTGGCGCAGATAAGCCTTTCGGGATTTTTTGATTTGGCTAAATCCTCTCAGTGATGATATCTGAAGTGATGCATGCAATTCCTTCTGCTTCCATACGTACCACCCGATCATGGGTACCAGGAGCAAGAGAAGGTAGAAATAATGCGGATGCAGGAAAGTATAGTTCATTCCTTTGGGCTCTGTTTATTGTTCGACTTTTTGTTCGTCAGATTGATTGTTTTCTTCATGCATTTCCTGGGCTGCCTCTTCAGGCGATTTGGGCTCCTCATATTTGGTCTGATTCACGAAGAAATAAGCGTTCATCAATGACATATCGTTTTCGTCAGGCAGAGGCTCAAACTTGGCAAACTTAACAAGGTCGGCCAGCTCAAGAACCTGTTTGGCTTTTTTGGCAACGTTTTCATCGGGCAGATCTACATAACGCAATGAATCCATAATCTGTGATGTAATTTGTTCCGGTGCAGGAATGCCATAGCGGTCTTCAATATAATGACGCAAAATATCTGACAGATCCGAATAGAACTGTTTCATATGTCCTTTTTGCCAGGCTTTTTCTTTTTTGACCTGGTCAAGTTTTCGTAAAGCAATCACATGGGCCGGTTCTTTGGGCTTTTCTTTGATGAGTGCTTTTATGGGATTGCGCCGGGTAATATAAAAATAGATGGCCGCAGCGACGAGAAGGGCTACACCCAGACCTCCTAATATCCATGGCAAAAACCGGTATAACTCGGAAAATTTAAAAGGCGTATTAATGGGGGCCTTGATGTCTGTAATCCCTTCCTGGGGATTCACTTCTTTGAATGGATTGACCACCCTCATGCCAATGGAGCGCGTTTGCCTCCGTGCTTCCATTTCCTCGGATGCCAGCTCAAACTTAATCGGGGGGATGTGGTGAAGACCGCTGTCGAAAGAGGTGATGCGGTATTTTTGTGTGACCGCGATCCGGTCTTCCCTGATTTGGGAGGTATCCGGTTCGGCTTTGTTAACGACCTCAATGTTTTCTGTGATGGTATCGGTAAACTGCGGAAAGTTCACCTGAATGTCCGGCGATTGAATGACTTTAAAGGTGAGGTCCATTTGCCCCCCTATCACCATTAATGTGGAATCGGGATTGGCCGAGACCGAAAAATCCTGGGCGGATACCCTCTGAAGGGGTACAGATGTGCCCATAATGATGGAAATGCAAATGACCAGGTATTTGATAAATGGTTTATTCTCCATTTTAAGCTCTTTTTTTAAATAGAGAGATGAGTGCTTTGACATAGTCTTCGTCTGTGGGCACGGCTACGTTGTCAACCCCGCTTTTAGAAAAAGCAGTTTTCAACTTTTCTTCGTTCTGTTGCCACCATTGCTTGTAAGCTTCCCGTGTTTTATGGCTTCCCGTGTTGGCCCAGTAATACTCTCCGGTTTCTGCGTCTTTTAGCTTGACAAAACCGATATCCGGCAGCTCTGTTTCCCGGGGATCATAAACCCGCAGGGCCACCAGGTCGTGTTTTTGGTTGGCTATTTTAAGGGCATCTTCGTACCCCTCGTCCATAAAATCGGAGATTAAAAAAGCCGTGCATCGTTTTTTAATGGCGCTGGTCAGGTAGCGCAAAGCTTCCGAAATGTCAGTTTCCCTGTTTTGGGGCGTGAAAGTGATGAGTTCCCGTATGATATAGAGAATGTGTTTCTTTCCCTTTTTCGGGGGTATGAATTTCTCTATATGGTCGGAAAAGAAAATAACGCCGATCTTGTCGTTGTTTTGTATGGCCGAAAAAGCCAAAACAGCAGCCATTTCGGTGATCATGTTCTTTTTAAACCGCCAGGTTGTTCCGAACTCACGGGAACCCGATACATCGATCATCAGCATCACGGTGAGTTCCCTTTCCTCTTCAAAAATTTTGACGTAGGGATGATTGAAACGAGCGGTTACATTCCAGTCGATGTTTCGGATGTCGTCGCCATATTGATATTCACGAACTTCGCTGAACATCATGCCTCGTCCTTTGAAAGCAGAATGGTACTCACCCGCAAAAATATTGCTGGAAAGTCCCCGGGTCTTGATCTCAATCTGGCGGACGCGTTTTAATATGTCGGTGGTTTCCACAGGCTTCTTCAGTTATCAGTTACCAAATATCAGTTACCAGTTATCAGTTACCAGTTACCAGTTACCAGTTACCAGTTACCAGTTATCAGTTATCAGCAACTTTTTAACTGTTCACTGCTAACTGTTTACTGTTCACTGTCTAGGGTACTTCGATTGTGTTCAATATTTCACTGATGATTTCTTCGGAATTTACATCATTGGCTTCGGCTTCATAAGAAAGTCCGATGCGGTGGCGCAATACATCGTGACAAACAGCACGAATATCTTCGGGTACTACATAACCACGACGTTTGATGAAAGCATATGCTTTGGCGGCCAGTGAAAGGCTGATGCTTGCCCGTGGAGAGGCTCCATACGAAATCATATCTTTGAATCGCTCTAATTCGTATTGTTCGGGATAACGTGTGGCAAATACAATGTCGACGATGTATTTCTCGATTTTTTCGTCCATGTACACATCTTTCACTACCTCCCGGGCTTTCAGAATGTCGTCGGGGTTAATCACTTTACTGGCTTCGGGAAATTTCTGTGCGAGATTGTGCCTTATGATAAGTTGTTCTTCAGATTTCTGCGGGTAGTTGATGACCACTTTCATCATGAAACGGTCTACCTGGGCTTCGGGCAGGGGATAAGTTCCCTCTTGTTCAATGGGGTTTTGCGTGGCCATTACCAGGAAAGGCTTCGGCAGGGGATAGGTCTGATCGCCGATGGTTACCTGACGTTCCTGCATGGATTCGAGAAGAGCACTTTGAACCTTTGCCGGGGCACGGTTGATCTCATCAGCCAATACAAAATTGGTGAAGATCGGTCCTTTTTTGACCATGAATTCTTCATTTTTCTGGCTGTAGATCATGGTTCCCAATAAATCAGCCGGCAGGAGATCAGGAGTAAACTGAATGCGGCTGAAATCGCCATTGACGGCATTCGAAAGGGTTGTAATGGCCAGGGTTTTTGCCAGGCCGGGAACCCCTTCAAGGAGAACGTGTCCATCTGATAAAAGGGCCGTGAGCAGGCTTTCAATTAAATGTTTCTGCCCGACAATGACTTTGTTCATTTCAGTCGTGAGCAAATCTACGAATGAGCTTTCTTCCTTAATTCGTTCATTTAGCTCTCTGATATCTGCAGTTTGGTCCATGAGACTAATGGGTTTTTTGTATGTTTATTGTTTTGTTTTATTTTATTTTGTCACTTATTTCTGAAAACACGAATTTTTAAATTCAGTTTAAAATCATGGTCAGATGAATCCTGGACCATTAAGTACAAACGATCTCTAAAAATTTTTTAGCCCGTGCAAGATACTAAGAAATTGCGGGGTACCAAGCATACCAGATCAAGCCCGTCATTTGCTTTATTTTTTTTTTGATGTCTGGCAAAAAAACAAATCAAAACAAACCTGGTGCAGAATTCCGCTTCAACGATTATCAAAAATTGTTCCAATACTTCAGGGAGAAGCAGAGTTGTTTGGGGTTTTGTTTCTCTCCGGCCTTCAAGATTCATTCTCTCAGGTGGTAAAATGAAACACGCGAAATGCTTTAAACATTTTTATTTGATCCCTGTTTTCATGTAATATTGCTAACGATTAAGATCAAAATGATATGGTTGATTTTGAAAATGATGACATCGTTTGCCGGCATCTGGAATTGACGAAAGCCGAGCTTATACGGGCCATTCGGGAAAAGAACCTGTCAACCCTGGAAGAAGTGCAGGACGAAACAGATGCCGCCACTGTTTGTGGTACGTGTGCCGCCGATGTGGAAGCCATCCTTGAGGAGGAATTGCAAAGGCGTCAATCAGGAGAAGTCTGACCGCCAAAGCAGGGATGAATCTCCATAGCTTAAAAACCGGTATCCGTTATCCAGTGCATGAGAGTAGATCTTTTTCCAGTCGTTTCCCACGAAAGCAGCTACCAGGAGCAGAAGGGTGCTGCGTGGCTGGTGATAATTGGTTATTAACGCATCAACAGAGCGGGTTTGATAGCCCGGAACAATAATAATTGCTGTAGAACCTTCAAAATGGTTTTTTCCTTCATCTTGCACCGCTTTTATCAGATGATCCATGGATGTTGAAAAAGGAAGGTCTCCATCGGTATGGTAAGGTGTCCATTGCTCAATATGGTGGAACGGTTTGCCCCGGGCCACCAGGACTCCCGCCCAGTACAAGGATTCTAGGGTTCTCAGGGAAGTGGTGCCAACAGAGATTCGGGGCCCTTGGTGGTTGCGTATATCTCGCAGGGTTTCAAGGGAGACCCGGAAGGTTTCCGTATGCATTTCATGCCCGTCGATGGTTTCACTTTTTACAGGTCGGAAGGTGCCTGCGCCCACGTGCAAAGTTAAATTGGTCAAAGAAATGCCTTTGCCCCGGAGTTGGTCCATGATGTTTTCCGTGAAATGCAGCCCTGCTGTAGGAGCTGCCACCGAACCTTTTTCCCGCGAATAAACAGTCTGGTAACGTTCTGTGTCAATTTCTTCCGATTCCCTTTCCAGATAGGGGGGGACAGGTGTTTTGCCTATGCTCTCCATTAGTTCTGAAAAGGTGAATTGCGGATTGTCCCAGAAAAACCGTATTACAAATCCATCCTGGGTTTTTTCCTTTTTTTCAGCCTTGAGGTGAACGGTTTGCCCTTCGATTTCGAGAGGATTTTCAAGTACACCGGTTTTCCATTTTTTCAAGTTTCCGATCAGGCAATTCCAGGAAACTTCACGGGTTTGCTCAAAAGCCATGGCCACATCTGCAGGTTCAGCCGGATCCAGGCAAAATATTTCAATGCTTGCACCGGTCTCCTTTCGAAATGGAAGCCTGGCACGGATGACCTTGGTGTTGTTGAATAGCAGCATGGCATCCGAAGGAATCAGCCCGGGCAACTCTTTAAACAGGTGATCGCTGATGATTCCATCTTTATAATGAAGAAGGCCGGATTGATCACGTTCATCCAGCGGGTATTTGGCAATTCGTTCAGGGGGCAGTTTGTAGTCATACTGGTTTATGGAGATGTTTTTCATTCGTGCAAAATTTAACTAAGTTATTGGTCGAATGGAACCTGTCTGCCGTTTTTTGTATATGTAACCATCATTTTCAATGGTGTTGGATCAAAAATCAGAATGCTTCTGTTTCATAACCCGCCAGGCAGGCCTGTCTGCCGTTTTATGTCTATGGGACCATCAATTTTAATGTTTTAACATCAAAAATCCAGAATGTTTCTTTTTCATAAGCCGCCAGGCAGGCCTGTCTGCCGTTTTCTCGAAAAGAATCTATTTTCTCAAAAGAAACTTTCTAAGAAAACAAGATTTGCCTTCTAATAAGCCGCCAGGCAGGCCTGTCTGCCGTTTTCCATATAACTATCCTGCTATATGAAACAAACATTGATTTGTACAATAAATATCATTTTTCATAAAACGCCAGGCAG
>JBNJDH010000096.1:0-9764 GCA_051744695.1 Bacteroidota bacterium
GTTGAACGCGAAGGTGCGCAGATGGGCGCTGTTGTCAGTGCAAAATCGTAAACCACCCCGTTTGAAGCAAGCTCATCGATGTTGGGAGTGGTAGCGTATTGATTTCCGTAAGCGCCCAGTTCAGGGCTGATATCTTCGGCAATTAACAAAACGATGTTGGGCGGTGCTAATTTTTTGTTTTCACCTGTTTGACATGACATTAAAAACAAGGTGGCAATCAGCACAAATATCGGTTTAAAACTGTTCATGGTTTTTAGTTTGAATAGTGATTAATTTATTTTCAGTGTATTCACTCCTTCTTCCAGGTTGAATGTTTTTCCCTTGTAAGAAAAAGTTCCTGATAATCCTTCGGGCAGAATTATCTGCGCTTGCAGTCCTTTCTTATTCTGTTGATAATCAACCTTGATTTTTCCTTTGGGATGCGGCATGGATGCCTGAACTGTTTTCAAATCGCCGAGGTGCGGTTCTATTTTCACTGAGTTAAATCCGATGTCGGCTCGCTTGATGCCACACACCGAACTCAGCAAATAGTAGGCAGGGTGCGCGCTCCAGGCATGACAATCGGACCGGTCGTGCGAGGCAAACCCGGTTTCGCCGCAGGTAGTGTGCCCGCGGTCAATGAATTCATACCAGAAGTCGAGGTTATCGAGGAACAGTTCTTCCTGGCCGGTTTTCTCCATCACTTTGAACAGGAAAAATGAAAAATAAGAACTGGCCATTTCATCAAATTTTTCGTAGTTCAGGATTCTGTGCAGCAACTCTTTTTGTTGCGACGGAGGAACCACATCACACATAATTGCATAAAGGTTGGTATGTTGCGAAAATATTTTTTTGTCAGAATAATCGCGAAAAAGTTGTTCCTGCTCATCCCAGCAATTGGCATAAACTGCCACTTCTATTCCTTCAGAAATATTTTCCCAATAAGCCGCTTTTTCCTCCTGATCGATTTCGCGGTAAAGCCTGACGGCGCAATCGAGTGTGTGCGCGTAAAAAAGCGTGAGCAGTGCCGACTGCTCCATTTCACCTTCTTCGTTGGATCGCACCAGACTTCCTTTGGTAATACTCCAGTCAACGAAGTTTTTGTTATCCACGGTGCCAATCATTCCGGTGCGTTCATCGAGGTGGTATTCATAAAAATCCAGCACACCTTCAATTTTATCCACAAACTGTGCGACAAACGCCGAGTCGCCACGCATGAAATAATAATCCTGCAAAGTTTGAATCCACGCCATCGACCAGCTACCCATATCAAAATCGAAGCGTGATGGATAAGCCGATTTAAACAGCCCGGTTTCATTGTTTTCCGACTGTGGATAAAGCCGGAGTACTTCGCGCAACAAACGGTCGTCGGTTGAATTGTAGGTTGAGATGGCTGCAATTGGCCGGTTGTCGCCGCCGTAGCTCAGTTGCTCATAAAACGGCGTATCGTAATAAGTTTCGCCCGAACACATGCGGAGCGTGCGTTTGCTGATTTCAAAAATCTCATCCAGTTTGTCGTTGTCGCTGTCAAAAGTGGCCATGTCGGGATATGGATAACCGGAATATTCATTGATGTAGGAAACAATTTCAAGCGGCTCGTCTTTGGTTTCCACGTTAAACTGAACATACCGGAAACAGCGTTTCCACAATGGGCGGAACGTCCGCTGTTCGCCATCGGGGCGGAAAACATCCCAAACTCCGAACATTGTTTTTCCTTCCACCGAGTCGCGGTGTGCTTTCAGGTTCACCTTTTCATAAAGGGCTTCAGCATATTTCACCTGCACCGAACCGTTTTTACCGCCGTTTAACGTCAGCTCAGGATATCCCATTGTCAGCACTTCGAAATCAACCACAATTGAAGCGCTGGAATTGGCAGGAATAGTTAGTTTTGATTTTCCGTTCCACACCTGCGGCTCAATATCCACGCCGTTCGTTCTTCGTATTTTTGCCGGATATTCCAGGTGGTCTGCCATAAATGAAATATTACGCGGAACCAGGTTCCACGGAGGTTGCTTGTCAAAATTCAACATTTCGGGCTGCAGCCAGTCGTTGTCGTCGAAAGCGGCAGTTTCCCATCCCCACGGATATTTTGAGGCATCCAAATCGTCACCGCCACCACATGCATAAAACCCATAAAACCAGCGTTCTTTAAACAACATTTCGTTATAGGAAATCACTTCATACGCCGGATTCTTATACACTTTCCAGTCAGTTCCCGTATTCAATTCACTGAATTTGTCATCTTCCGCACGCAGCAAAAAAGCTGTTTGCACCGACAAAAATGCCAGCGGTTTATCGGCGCCGCCGTTGTAAACCAGTGCCGCCAGCAGGTTTTCGCCCGATTTCATTAATGGTGCAATGTCGATGATATCATATTTGTAGGTTTGCAAATCACCTTTTGCAGGGCCGTAACAGACGCGTTCGCCGTTCACAAATAAGTTATAGCGATTATCTGCTGAAACGTGTATGAGCAGTTTATCGGGCACTTCATTCAAATTGAATGATTTTCTGAAATGATACACTCCGTAATTGGTTTGATTGGCCGATGGATAGGAAATCCAAGACGCATTTTGGGCATTACCAAATCCCACTAGCAAAATTAAAAGATAAAATAAAAAAAGCCTTAACAACTGACTCATAATCACTTAATTTAAAAAAAAAGACCCTTCGAAAAGGGTCTTTTTGCTAACTAAACTAACCATTAATAACCAGTGTTCTGGTTCATATTTGGATTTTCCACCACTTCAATTTCCGGTAATGGGAAATTCACATGATGATCTTCAAACTCAAAGCTTGGGTCAAGCGAGTGAAAATCCCAGTTTTTCAAATCGATTTCGCCAGCGATGTGGCGGCGACGCAAATCCCACCAACGATGTCCCTCTTCAAATGCCAACTCCACACGCCGTTCTTTAAAAATCCACTCCAATACGGTTGCAGCATCTGTTTCATTTACATCCCGGTCAGCCGGTACTTCAGAATATTCCTCTCCCGAGTTCCTGGCTCGTTCACGAATTTCATTTATCAAGCCCACCGCTTCGGTTAGATTTCCTCCTGAACGGACAATGGCTTCGGCTTTCAGTAATAATATATCAGCATACCGCAGAATACGTGGATTGTTTACGCTAATTTCGTTGCTTTCTCCTCCCCAACCACTAGCATAGGCAGTATTACGAATGTATTTTTTAATATTGAAGTTTACATCCGGATCCAATTCCATATTATAAGTTTTTCTAAAATCACCATCTTCATAAGCCTCTTTGATTGATGGCGTTGCAGTAAAATAAGAATTACCAATCCATGATGGTTTCTGAGTAAAAAAACCATAATAAGCTCCAATTTCACCAATCACTGCAAAAGCATCATTACCTCCAGCACCACCCACAAATGGATTTACATCTCCTGCTGAAGTATTAGCTTGGTATTCAAACAAAGACTCCTCATTATTTTCATATTCAACATCAAAATTCTGACTGTAATTTTCTGTTAAACTCACTCCTTTAATTGCATTAAATTCATTTATTGCAGCAGAAAAATCAGCATTCTGCCCATCAACAGACCCCCTAAAAACAAGGCATTTACCTCTTAAACCATGTGCTGAATTTTTAGTTACTCTTCCTTTCATCTCAGCTGGCCAGTTTTCAGGAAGTAATTGAGCAGCCTCTTCCAAATCGGCTATAGCCTGATCGAGCAACTCGGTGCCTTGAGAATTTGGCGGATATGCGTTTGAAATTGAAGTAATCCTTTCAGTTACTACGGGCGCTGTACCAAAAACATTCCAAAGCTGCATATACATGTAGGACCGAAGGAAAAGAGCCTCGCCTCTATGAAAATCTTTAAGTTCAGGTTGTTCTGCGTAGGCAAAATCACCATTCTCTTCAATTTTTTCCAGCATTGTATTTGCTCTTGCAATTAACTGATATGACCAATCGTAATACAAACTTAGCTGACTGTTATTGCCATTTAAGCCTGAAAAATTTTCATGTACGTAATTGGCTGGAGTTGTAAGATCGTCACTTGGTAAATGCCAGATTGGAGCTGTATTATTATTTTGACCTCCTCTAAAAGCATAGAAGAATGATAGTTTCTGATAGACTCCCATGATGGCTTCTTCCATCTGAGATTCTTTCTGGAAATATGATGCTTCTGTGTTCCCGATTGGAAGAAGCTCAATTGTTTCCTCGTTGCATGAATACAGTGCAAAAACGAAGAACAGAAATAAACTGAATAATGTTTTTATATTTTTCATTTTGATTCTTTTTAATGGTTAAAAACTTAGATTAGCACCAACACTGAATGTCGTTGGAGTTGTAATATTTTCCGGATCGAGATCGTTATAGGGTGAAATAACAAACAGGTTTGAACCGGAAACATAACAACGCAGATTATTGAGTCCCAGTCTACTGATTACATCTCCTCCGAAGTTATAACCAATCTGAAAGTTCTGAAACCTTAAGAACCCTGCATCTTCAACATGTCTATCAGAAATCCGATTGTTTCCTGCAGGATCGTTTTGTACAGCACGAGGGATAGATGACGAAGTATTAGATGGCGTCCAGCGATCACGGTAGTCGGCCAAAAAATGTCCACCAAACCCATTGATACTTTGTTTTCCTAGAGTATTAATTTTTTGAACATCACCAACTCCACGGAAATTAAAATTAGCATCCCAGTTTTTATAATCAAAATTAAAACTGAAACCATAATAATAGCCTGGTATTGTTTTCCCAAGGAAGGTTTGGTCGTAAGCATCAATTTTCCCATCGGGTTCGTAACTTTTAAAAGCACCTTCAGGATCAGTATCTTTTGGAGCTCCGTTTAAATCAACAAATTTGACATCTCCCGGAGATTTTTGGGCATCATAACCTGTATCAGTTGTTTTGGACTGGTAATCGGCAACTTCTTGTTCTGTTTGGAAAAGACCATCGGTTTTATATCCGTAGATATAGTTTATTGAATAACCTTCCTCTACCCGTGAATTACCATTAGTGCTAGGTTGACCTTCATATAGTTTTTTAACATTATTTTTTACTGTAGTGAAGTTGGCCGATAGGGAATAACCCAATTCTCCTTTTTTGTCAGTATAGGATATCTGGTATTCGAAACCTTTATTTTCAACTTGTGCCAAATTTACTACAGGATTATTGAGCGCACCAATTACTTTGGGTATAGAAATTGTTTGCAATATTCCATCGGTAAAGCGGTTATAATATTCGGCAGTAAAAGTCATTTTGTTTTCCAAAAGAATGGCATCGAAACCAAAATTACTTGTAGTTACGGTTTCCCAGCTCATATCCTCAATTGGAAAATCTCCAAGTGCCGATGCTGGGTAAATAATTCCATTCCCGGGAGAGTCCCCGCTTCCAAAAGCAGCTTTGGGGTTCATGTTAACCAACGATAGAAATGCATAATCGCGTGTTTCCTGGTTACCGGTTTGTCCCCAACCTGCACGGATTTTCAAATCATCAAGCCATTCCAAATCTTCCATAAATGATTCGGAAGAAATGCGCCAAGCTACAGCAAAAGATGGGAATGTACCCCATTTGTATCCAGGGCCGAACTTGGAGGTTCCGTCACGTCTAATTGTAGCGTCTAAATAGTACTTACTATCAAAATGGTAACTCAATCTGCCCATATATCCTTGAAGTCCGGATCTGTTTCTTTCATACAATACTCTTTTATCCTCACCTGACCAACCTTCTTCGAGCCTTCTCTGTTCCCAACTGGTTATTGGGGAGTTAGCATCAACACTCATTTGGGTAAAATTCCATTTAACCCTTTGATCCATGGCATTCAAAACAATATCGATATCATGTTTTCCAAATCTGTTACTGTAACCAATTAAGAATTCTTTAACAATATTAATATTATCATTCAGTCTTCTGCGATAAAAATTACCTGATGATTCCGGATAGGGAATTCCCCGGTCTACTTCAAAAATCCCGCGCTGCATTTCTTCGTAAGTTTCGGCGATATTGGTATAATAATCAAAACTTACTGTCCCCTTCACACGGAAACCATCAAAAGGAGTTAATTCGGCATAAACAGTTCCCAAATTACGCAACAAATCTCTTTTGTTTTTCACAAACTCAGAAGCACCAAGAAAATTTTCACGGGTAGCCGCACCATAACCATACGATTGAAATGAGCCATCGACATTTCTTGCTGGAGAAGCATATCCGTTAAGACCACTGGAATCGTACACGGGTTGCCATGGAACACCAAATGCAGTTGTCAAACTTGCACCGTTATTTGAATCGGTATTTGAATAAACAAACCTGTATGATTCTCCTAATTTCAACCATTCAGTCAATTGATGATCTGAATTGAAAAATAAAGAAAACCGATCGAATTCATTCTTAAAAAATACATTTTGCTGATTAGAATATCCGGCACCGGCGGCATAAGTTGATGTTTGATTGCCCCCTGAGATAGATATATTATAATCCTGAACTGGTGCGTTTTCGACCAATGCAGCACTTACCCATTCTTCAGTATAATCTGGGCTGTTACCCATGTAATTGGGTGATGATTTGTCGAAGAGAGTATAATGCCACTCAGGCGTATAAGCCGGGTTGGCCTCCTTTGCTTCAATGCTCCAGTCAACATATTCCTGAATGGTGGCCATATCATAGCGTTTAAAATTATTCTGAATACCATAACGTGCACTCATTTCAATTCTTGCTTTTCCTTCTGCACCTCTTTTTGTGGTAATTAATATTACCCCATTGGAAGCTCGTACACCATAAATAGCCGTGGCAGAAGCATCTTTCAATACTGAAATGGACTCAATGTCATTTGGATTAATCATTGAAAATACATTTACCGGGCCTCTTATGTCCTGGTCACGAGCAGATGACGAAGATGCACCCCCTTCAGTTAATGGAATTCCATCAATAACGTATAATGGATCATTGAAACCTAATGTGCCTACTCCCCTAATTTGCACTGAAGGCCTGGCAGTTGGATCGCTTCCTGGATTAGATATGTAGACCCCAGCCATTTTCCCTTGCATCGCCAATTCTGGGGATAAAGTATTTTGCCTCTCTATTTCTTCAGTATTAATTTGAGAAACTGCACCCGTGAGATCCTTTTTCTCTCGTGTACCATAACCGATAACTACTACCTCCTCAACACCAACGGTTTCTTCTTCCATAATCACATCAATTGAAGTCCGGTCATCTACAGGAACTTCCTGTTTTCTCATTCCAATGAATGAAAAAACCAAAACATCATCAGGTTGAGCATTTAAAGAATAGTCCCCGTCAACATTGGTAACCGTGCCTGTAGTGGTTCCTTTAATGACTACTGAAACCCCGGGTAGCGGTTCACCATTTTGTCCGGTAACTTTTCCGCTGACCGTGTTCTGCTGAACAAGCACATCGGGTGATTCACCACTCTTATAAAGGGCTATTTGCCGTCCGATTGTTTTGTACCTGATATCCGTACCCTCGAATACATTTTTGAGAACTTCGAATACCGTTTTTTCACTTACATGAACAGATACCTTTTGGTTTAGATCCACATTTTCGTTGTAAAAAAAACGGAATTCACTTTGATTTTCTACCTGCTGCAATACTTCTGTGATAGCATAATTTTCAAGTTGCAGCGAAAGCCTGGTTGTTTGTGCATAGGAATCGTTTGCCAGAAGAGAGGCAACTGATACGAATAACAATAATACCGTTACTTTCATTTTTTTTAGAAATTGGCGGCCGGGATAAACTCCGAGCCAAGTTAGATTTTTTTTCATAATTTTGTTTTTGAAGTTTGACTAATACTTTTTTAGGAAATTGGTCTTTTTTAAAGGTGGAAATGGCAGTTTCCACCTTTTTTATTTTTTAAGTTGAATTGTAAAAGCTGTTCACATTTCTCATAGTTATTAAGTTTAAATTATTTTTACTGTTAATTCTTTGGCGCTGAAATTGTCAAAACCCTCGAATTTCGGTCGAATGAATACTCAATAGGTGTAGTTGCTTTTATTAATTCCAATATTTCACTAAACGATTCCATTTCAATCGTTCCTGTGTACTTAAGATTTTTAATGCGTTCATCCTCAAGTTTAATATCTACGTTGTACCACCTTTCCAGGCTGGTAATTATATTTTGAAGCGGCTCATTCCTGAATATTAACTTTCCGTCTTTCCACGAGGTATAAATTTCAGTTTCTACTTGCTGGATAAAACATTTATCTGAACTGTAAACAACTTGTGAACCGGGTTTTAATACTGCTTTCCGGCCGGCCGGATTTGTATATACAACCGATCCGCTTTCAAGTGTTGTTTCAAATATTTCTTCCTTGTAGGCTTTTACATTAAAACTCGTTCCCAACACTTCAACCTTGCCAAACGAAGTTTTTACAATAAAAGGTTCCTTTTGTTTCTCCACTTCAAAATAGGCTTCTCCATCGAGCTCAACTATACGTTCATCTTCAAACCGGTCAGGATAACTAAATGTGGTACCTGAGTTTAACCACACAATTGAACCATCAGGTAGAGAAAAGTGTGTTTTACCGCCGTAAGGGGTGTTGATACTTTGAGTTGTTACTTCGGGAATTTGCGATTGTACATAAAACACCGAACCAATTATCAATCCGATTAGTAGAACTGCTGCTGTGGTAAGAAGCCCCCGGTAAAGTTTTATGGTTTTTTGTGAAGTGGAGGTTTCTTTCAGTGCAATTTGATGGTGAACCGAGTCTAGTATTTTTTGGTTAGGGGTAATCGTTGATTCATTATTCAGGATATTTTTCCAGTTATTCAGAAGCAATCCATTGATATAAAGGTCATTCTCTGGTTTCTGAATAAATTCAATTACCCGTTTATATTCTTCACGGGTGCAGTTCCCCTGGATGTACTTATTGAATAAATTTTTCATTAATATCTTTTAACAATAGTAATACGTCAAACAAGCAGATCACCCCTGCTCATTTCAAAAAAAATTAAAAAAATAATG
The DNA here is from genome assembly GCA_051744695.1 of Bacteroidota bacterium. Classification (GTDB taxonomy): domain Bacteria; phylum Bacteroidota; class Bacteroidia; order Bacteroidales; family Marinilabiliaceae; genus Marinilabilia. Next base: position 8,926 of record JBNJDH010000096.1, read on the forward strand.
AAATATAAAGAAGAGTGAGAATATCGAATCCTTTAAATTGCTCACGTAAATACCTGAGGGCATGCAACATATGATCCTCGACTGTTTTTATCGAAATTCCCAGCTTTTCAGAAATTTCTTTGTACGACATTCCTTCTTCACGGCTCAAAAGAAATATTTCTTTTCTTTTTTCAGGAAGGTTAGCAATTATTTTATCTGTTTGTTTTTTCAGGTCTTCGTATTCAACCTCCGAATTTAAAACCACTTCTGCCGTGGCTAAATGCTGCACCCTGGTTTCAAATTCATTGTAACGTGTTTTTTCGCGAAAATAGGATAAAATGGCATTTTTTGCTATGGTAAAAATCCAGGAATTAAATGTTTCAACACTGTTTATCTTTCTTCGGTTCAGCCATATTTTTACAAATACATCCTGCAAAATATCATCAATGTCATCTTCGACCTTTAAAAATCCTTTCGAAAGGCCATATAGACGAGGATAATAATACTGATATAATTCATCCAGCGCTTTCTTATCATCCCGTCCCAGTCCCTTTACAATTCTATCTAATTCCTCGTCAGACAACATTACTTCCTTAATTCCTGTTAAATATAAAAAGAATACAACAGAATACAACTCAAAATAAAATACCCATTACCCCTGCAAAATTAAAATTGCCATTACATTGACCATCCCGCACTGGCTTGCCTGCTTTAAAAATAATTCTCTTCTTTCTGAGGAATCCAAATCTTTTTTGTCAACACCAAATTATTACTTTTGTGCCTTACTGAAAAATAAAAATAATGAACAGCACATTTGCGAAAACCAACTACCTTCTGCAATCTGTAAAATCGGGAAAAAC
>JBNJDH010000097.1:0-9762 GCA_051744695.1 Bacteroidota bacterium
CAGGATCCACATGATGATGTTTCCGTAGGGCAAATCGTGGAAAAACATGCCGATGAGAAAAACCGGAAAAGCCAGGGCAGCGCCCCATATCAGCCGTTTCTTTGTAGACCGGCTTTTTTGGCGCCGGGCTTCTTCCATGGCCTCGTTGGTGCTTTCTTTTTCATCGATGATGAGGTCATAGCCGATGGACTGTATGGACTTTTTCATGTCGGGAAGCCCGGTGTTTTCCGGTATCCACCTGACCTTTACGGTGTTTTGGGCCAGGTTGACATTGGCGTTTAAAACGCCCGGTTGCGCATTCAGCATGCTTTCCACGCTGGCTGAGCATGAAGCACAGGACATCCCTTCCACGGGAAGTGCTTTTTCTGATACCACCACATCCAACCCCACATTTTCCAGGTTTTTTGTGAGTTCTTCCAGTCCGTCACTGCTGTTGGTTGTGACAACCAATCTTTGATTGTTGGGTTCCCATTGCCAGTCCTTTACATGATTAAGGTCCTTCATAGCTCTGGCTACCATAGACTCCTGAACGTCGCCTGAGGGGGTGGCGATGGGGATGATTTGTTTGTTATATGTTGTTTCGCTCATAACGTATTTGTTTTTACTACAAATGTATGGGAAACAACATTGGGGGGCTTTACATCTTTTTCGGAAAAACTTACAACAGTTATCAGTTAACAGTTATCAGTTAACAGTTATCAGTCACCAGTTACCAGTTACCAGTTACCAGTCACCAGGTGAGTTCACTGATTACTGATTACTGATTACTGATTACTGTTTACTGCTAACTGTTAACTGTTTATGTCGTCAATGGTATTGCGGGTCGGTTTCCGCATTTTTTTGAATTCACCGGGTGTCATGCCGGTTACTTTTCTAAACTGGTTTGTCATATGAGCCGGACTGCTGTAGCCCATGGAATAGGCAATTTCTGAGAAATTCATTTGCTGATAGACAATCAGTTCCTTGACTTTTTCGATTTTCTGCCTGATGAGGTATTGTTCGATGGTTATGCCTTCCAGGCCGGAAAAAAGGTGGCTCAGGAAGCGGTAGTCGTGGTGCACGTTTTCCGTGATCCACTTCGACCAGTTGAATCCTTGTTCCAGGGTGTCGTGATGAATTTTCTCGATGATGAGGGTTTTGATCCTGTCCACGAGCTGTTTGTTGCGGTCTTCGATGCGCTCAAAGCCCACCTCCTCCAGCTTGCGGTTGAGCTGCTCATTTTGCTCAGGGGTCAGTTCACTTTCCTGAATTTCGGCTTCACCTAGCTCCACTGAAACCGGATGCAGCCCTGTTTCTTTAAGTATTTCCCTTACTGCCATGATGCAGCGGGGGCAAACCATGTTTTTTATGTGTATATTCATATATTTCGATAGTACGCTTTTTTCTAACTAAATATGTAAACAACGGAATTCAATTATATACATTTTTGTTAGTTTTCATGATATGCCGCAAAAAAGAATCAAAATTTCTTCCAGCTTCTTTTATCTAACAAGAACCTTAAGTTATTTAAAATATGATGTTTAACTAATTTTGTTGGTTCTTTGGTTATGTCGCAAAAGAGAGCAACTTTTCTCTCCAGCTTCGATCTTCGAGCTATGTAAAACAAATTTCCCAAATTCAAACACCTAAGAGCCAAGAGCTACGAGCTAACAGCTTCGAGCTTCGAGCTTCGAGCTACTACTGACTCTGCGACTGAGCTTCTAACTTCTGACTTCCAACTTTTGACTCTTAACTCCAACCTGCAATTTGTTTCACGCGATCGTCCAATTCCTTTTGGTCTTTAGCAAAAGCAGCAAGTCCGGCCAGGTTGAGAAGGGCATCGATGGCAGTTTCTCCTTTGGCGATGTAATCGGACCAGCGTTCGTGGCGGGGGATTTTCCCCTCTTCCCTGACGAAATGTTCCTCCATGGGTGTCATGTGTGGGAAAATGTCCGTCATGCCTTCTTCCCTGAGGTGATCGACCAGTTCCCATCCGTTCTGGGGCAATTGATCGCGCAGATTACGGAAGACTCTTTTTTCTGTATCATCAACATGCCAGAGTTTATCAATCTGAAGCTCTGAAGTGGATACGCCCGGTTCGTAGACCACGTGGAAATCGTGATCGTTCATAGACGGGAAGGGCCCTTCGAGATTTTTCAGGGCATCAGCTGCTACTTTGGGCGGGATGGTGAGCACATCAATGCCGCAAAGGGAGGTTAATTGCTGATAATCGCGAATACTGGCCGCGATAAGTTGGGTGTTGAGCCCGTATTCCTTTCGCAAGGATTGCAGGCATTTCTGGGTATGATGGACCGTTTTTTCTCCGGGGCCTTCAGCTTCTCCAAGTTGGTTTTGAGTCATATAGGCACCAATGCGGCCCAGGAACACGTTAGTATAGGCGGGTTTGGCCAGAAGTGTGGCCATCATATTCTGACGGGCACTGAAGAGCAGGGTGAAATTGACGGGTACCCCTTTCTCGTGAAGTTTGCGTGCACCAAGAATGCCCGCGGGGGAAAGCGGAACTTTAATCAGAAAATTTTCGGGCTCAATATCATGAAAACGCAATCCGTAATTGACAATGCCTTCCACGTCATGGGTCAAATCAGTGTGAAGTTCCACACTCACCTTAACGCCATATCGTTTTACCAGTCTGCGTCCATGTAAAGCATTGAGAAGAAAGGCAATTTCAACAACCCGTTTTTCGGAGGGGAGCTCTTCAAAACGGGAGGCATATTCTTGAATGATGCCATCATAAATGCCCTTTTGTACTTCCTTGTTGAGCAGCGTGTTATTGGTGGTCAGGGCGTTGACTTCAGGTGATATGAGTTCATCTACAGCCTCCATATCGCCTGTGTCGAGCCATATATCGCTGCCTGTATCAAGACATTGACAGAACATGGACTTTGAAGAATTGCTGACTTTCTGGTCGTTGAAACGCTCCAGTAATTCCGGTAAAAGTTGTTCGGGAAGATTATTTTTTGCCATAATACCTTAGTTTTTAGCTCCTAATTTAATCAACTCTTTGGAGAATAACAAGTTCTGTGTGATTGGGGGTTGCTGTGAATTGCTGTTGTACACAAAAATGAAATGTTTTTGAATTTGTTGCGCTCTTTGGGCTAATAGACTGTTTTTCAACTCCAGCTTCCAGCTTCCAGCTTCCCCGCGGCTTGGGTACTAACATCTAACATGTAACGATCTATTGATAGCGGGCCTCAAATAAAAATCATCTGTCTAAATCCTTTAAAGAGGAAGTGAAATTATTCTTTTTCGGTTAAATTTGTGAGCTATAAAATTCAGATAACAAAAAGCAGGTATGAACCATACACGATTTTTATCCGTTTTATCAGTTTTTTTGCTGGTGAGTTGTGGCCCTTCCCCCGAAGAGCAGGCCAGCGGAAAACTTGAAGAAGCAGTGAAGCTTCGCGACAGCGGTCAGCTCAATATGGCCCGGATGAAACTGGACACTGTCATCGAACAGTATGGAGACCTGACGGAGCAGGTTGCCGATGCCAGAAGGCTTTTGACTGACATCAATTTAATTGAACAAAAACACAGTCTTGAATATCTGGATAGCATGATCATCGAAAAAGAGGCGGAGCTGGAACCTTTACTGGAAAGCTTTATTGAGTCAGACGAATACGGAAGTGAAACCATATATATTCACCGGCGTCAACGGCCTGAAATAAGTTATCACCGCACCTTTCTCAGAGCGCATCTGGATGCTTCTGGCAATTTCTACATTTCCAGCCGGTATCATGGAAAGGAATGGATCCGGCACAACCAGATCCGGGTTTACAATACCGGGAAGTCGGTTAAATCCGAAAAAATTTCGGAGGATAGTTTCAATAACCGGCGTTTTGAAGATGGGGAAGACAAGTTTGAAATTGTCAGGTATAAAGACGGGGCAGATAATGGGATTGTGGATTTTATCGCCTCCAATGTGGAAAAACCCCTGAAAGTTGAATACATAGGAGAGAAGCACTATTATATTGTTATGGAACAATTTGATAAAGAAGCCATCCGCGATGCTTATGAAACATCATTTGTCCTGAAGGAGCTGGAAGGGTTGAAAAAAGAGAAAAAAAGCGTGAAAGAGCAAATCCGGAAACTGGAGAGACAGGTTGAAGGGTTTTGAGTTCCGGGTTTCGAGTTCCGGGTTTACCCCGTGAAAAGTGACGGAGGAACGTTTTTTCACCGGGGTTTCGAGTTTCGAGTTCCGGGTTTCGTGAAGAAGATGATTGTTTGAATGCATTATGGTGTTATTTTTGCATTCTCAAAAAGGATAAGATCTTAAAGTTTTGGAAAAGAAGAGTAAATACAGGTGGTATGCCCTTTACACCCGATCGAGGGCAGAAAAGAAAGTTTATGAACAGTTAAAAGCCATTGGGATTCATACCTACCTTCCCTTGAGAAAGGAAAAGAGACAGTGGAGTGATCGAAAAAAATGGGTTGAGGTACCAGTGATCAACTCCTACATCTTTGTTTATATCACGCCTGCTCAATTCCGGAAGGTTTTTGAAGCCAACGGGGTGGTAGCTTATGTCTCCTACAAAGGACAGGCTGTGCCTATTCCTGACCGGGAGATTGAAGCCATGCGCCGGACCATTGAAAGTAAACTCTCCTTTTCGTTGGAATCGGATACCCTTAAAAAAGGTGAAAAAGTCACCATCACCAGTGGCCCCCTTAAAAACATCCAGGGAGAAGTGGAAGAAATCAAAGGTCAGAAAAAACTCTACATTCGTATCAGTCATATTGGCTATATGCTTGTGCTTGATCTTGATGATGTTGTACGAACAGACCCCTCTGCCTCCGATGAGTAGTGGCCGAATATTCCGGTGAGCTTGCCCCGAACCTAAATGATTTACCCCGTTGGAATATGGTGTATCTGACAGTCAGTTTTATAGCTGTGTTCACCTCAATAACGCTGTGATCGAGGATAGGGTATTTCTTTGTTTCTGTGTTAAGATTAGGAAAGATTTATTATGAATTAAAAACCTGGTGAGCTTCTTTTTTTTCAATGGAATCAATATTTTTGTCAGGTTTTCGGTAAAAGCACTAAAAATGATATTACAAAACATCAAAAAAACTCTTCCACTGTTTGTGCTTCGTACAGCCATTGGATGGTTGTTTCTTCATGAAGGATTATACAAGTTGATTAGCCCGGACTGGACAGCCCAGTATTATCTGGCCGAATCGGAAGGACCGCTTCAATGGTTGTTTCAATGGATTATTTCCAGTGAATTTTTAACTAATGTTGCCAATTACGGAGTTGTGACGTTATTGATACTTACCGGGGTGTTGCTTCTCACCGGCTTTTTGGAACGTTTGGCAGCGGTGATGGGTATGATCCTTCTGGTCTTTTTTTACCTTTCCTATCCTCCTTTTTCGGAGACTTCCAGCATGATGGCAGAAGGGAATTACTTATTGGTGGATAAGAATTTCATCATGTTTTGGGCCTTATGGGTTGTTTGGCAATTCCGCCCCGGTGTGCAGCTAGGCCTTGACCGGTTGGTGGCCCGTAAGAATCATGAAAACAAATAAATAATCATCGAATTGTTGCACCTTGTGTGCGACAAAACCACATAGATCCATGAATAGAAGAGATTTATTGAAAGGCATGGCAGGTATTCCGTTTTTAGGTGCATACGGATACCTCTTCACAAAAAAGACTGTTGCGGAACAAGCGCAACAAGCCAGTGAATTTCAGAAGTTTTTGCAGTCGAAGATTGTGCCGGTATCGTCAGAAAAAAAATTGCAGGACAGCAGCGATAAAAAGATAAGAATTGGCATTGTCGGCACCGGTGGAAGGGGGATGTATCTGCTTCGATCTCTTGGTTTTATGACTCCGGAAGCAATTGACGGTATGTCGGAGAAGGCCCGTGAGATCTTCTTAAAACAACCCGATCTGAATATTGAGATTACCGGCGTTTGCGATTTGTACAAACCGCGTCTGGACAATGCTGCTCGTGCCGCAGCCAATAAAGAGAGGAACGGAGTATCGGGTTTTCGGGAAAAGTCTGTGCGGCAATATGGAAATTACAAGGATCTTGTGAATGCTTCTGATGTGGATGCCGTGGTCGTTGCTACCAGTGATCATTGGCACGGACCTGTCACCGTGGAGGCTGCAAAGGCTGGTAAGCATGTTTATTGTGAAAAGGCGATGTCTAACAAGGTGGAAGATGTTTACGAGATGCGGGATGCTGTGAAAGCCAATCGCGTGGTCTTTCAACTTGGACACCAGAACCGGCAGGCCGAAAATTACATTCAGGCCGCAAAGGTGGTTCAGGCCGGCTTGCTGGGCAATGTGAATCTGATCGAAACAACAACCAACCGAAACGACCCCAATGGTGCCTGGGTTTATAATATTCCCGAAGAAGCCGGACCGGATAACTTGGATTGGAAGCGTTTTCTGCGTGATCAAAACATCCCCTTTAATAAAGAACACTTTTTCAGATGGCGGTTGTTTTGGGCTTATGGAACGGGAATCGCAGGTGATTTGATGACTCATGAATATGATTGCATTAACCAGCTCATGAAAATGGGCATTCCCGACATTGTGACTACCACCGGTGGCATTTATCACTGGAAAGACAACCGGGAAGTGCCAGACGTTCAGCAAACTGTGTTGGAGTACCCTTCCCGCAATTTTTCGGTGATGTATTCCGCATCACTTGCCAACAATCTTTACCGGCCCAAGAAGATCATGGGTGATGAAGCTTCCATCGAGATCGGGGAGGTGCTTAAATTTTCGGTGGAACCCCGTTCGGAAATGTATAAGCCTTACATGGAACAAGATGAAATTGCCCCCAACGAACCTATTAGTCTGACACAGGATTTTCAGGCACAGGTGGATGCCATCAGTTCAGCCACTGAAAAGTATTTTGCCTCACGGGGTCTTTTGTATACATCTCAAAATGGCCGGCTTGTTGATACAGCACATTTGCACCTGGCCGAATGGTTGCATGGGGTGCGCACCGGTTCTCCGGTAAGCTGTGGCATCGACGAAGCATTTGAAGAGGGAATTACTGCCATGATGGCCACAATGGCTTATCGGGAAGAAAGGGTTGTGAAATGGGACGGCGAAGACGAAAAGATCATATAGCATAAAATTTCATGGTTCGTTTAATGCCCAAAATATATCAGGTTACTGTTACACTCCAGGGAATCCGTCCATCGATATGGCGAAGATTATTGATTCCTGCCGATCTTTTTTTGCATGATTTTCATAAAGTTCTTCAAACGGCTATGGGCTGGGAAAATCAGCATATACACCTTTTCCTGAAAGGAAATAAGTTGTTTGGATTAGAGGAAGCCGGATGGGGAAGTGGGTCCCACTTTCAGGATTATACCGCCATACGTGTTAACGATCTTTTGCGTCAGCCTGGTGACAAGATGGTTTATCAATATGACATGGGCGACGACTGGCGGCATACGATTGTCTTTGAAAAAGAGAAGGAGCCTGATCCCTATGCTTATTACCCGGTTTGTATCGATGGGGGAAGGGAATGTCCGCCAGAAGATTGCGGAGGTGTTCAGGGATATAAAGAGATGATTGAAGCGGTGAAGGACCCCTCAAGTCCTCATCACCGCTTTTTTAAAGCACTTTTCCCTGAAGGACTGGACCCTGAATATTTTGACAAAGAGATGATCAACGATTTTTTGATGGAAGAGGATTATGGGTGTCTCTACCCTCATGATGAAGAGGAAGATTAAGGTTCATTGACTTTAAATGAAACAACAACAGGGGCATGGTCGGATGGAAAACCGAAACGATAGTTGTCGATGACCTCTGCCCAAACCGGTTCAAGCTGTTCTCCCCTGTAATAAATGAAATCCATGCGCGTTTGCAGCCCTTTTTTATAGAGGGGCGACCAGGTTATGCCGGGGTTTTTCCTTTCATCGGGCCATATTTGTCGGTAAGCATCCTGAAATCCTGCTGATTCCATGAATTTTGTCGCCGGGAAATCGACTACCAGTCCATTGTATTGTTCTTTGTTTCTTTCTGTCCAGTCGAGGTGCGACCCACTGTTGAAGTCGCCCGCCAGGATGACCGGTACATTATTGGCATTCTCGATAAACGGTCTGATTTCGCTAAGAATAAAATTGGTTTCCCGGCCCCGCGTTTCCATCTCCCTTACTTCAATGGTGTCAGCCCTGGTATTTTCTTTCATGAAATAAGCAGATAGATTGGGGCGCTTGCTAAGCCACAACGGGCCCATGGCAATTTCCTTTCCTCCTCCGATGTCGATGTTAACCATGCCGAAGTGAGAAGGGCGGAAGGCATTATAACTTTGAGTTATCGGAAATCTGGACAAAACGCTGAGATTGCTGCTTCGCCGGTAGAAGAAATAATCCAGCTCGTCAGCAATGGTTTCGCCTGAGCCCATTGTTTCCTGCAGAGCTATAATGTCGGCATCCGAGTTTCTGATGACCTCGGCCACCCGTTGAATGCCCACGTGTTTGCCGTGTAAAGTTCCTCCGTTTCTGATGTTCCAGGTCATGACTGTGATCGAGTCTTTATATTCAGGCAGGGGCCGGGGGGAATAACCATAGATTTCCTTGTAAAAACCTGTTACCTGCCCGGCCGAAAGCGCCCTGGACCAGATGCCCATCTCATCAATCATTCCATTGAAGGCATTTGTTTGCGGATTGTCTGATAAAGCTCCTGCACCTACGGAAAGATGAGCTTCGGGAAAGGTTGTTTCGAATCCTTCAATACTAAAAACGGACTTCAGATCACCATCATAGTAAAACCTTGCTTCTTCCTGACGTGTGTCTATTGTAAATCCTAAGAGGTGCCATTCGCCGTCATCAATGGGCTGGTGCGTATGAGGCGGATCATATTTGAGCTTTTGATCGCCGTTTCGGAATTCCCATGCCCAACCGCCGGTTATGGTTTTGCTTATGTGCCATCCCTCAAAATTGTTGTTTTCCGTTCTGGTTTTCTGGCTGAGTATTTCATAGTTGTTGGGGTCATCGGCTATGGCTTTGACCCATACCATAACCGAAAGCCCTCCGTAATCGCTGAAATTGTTTTTCGGGCCTTTGTCGATGAACACGGGTTTTCGGTAAAGCGCACTTCCGGAGAGGTTGATGCAGGAATCGGAAATGCCCTCTTCGTATGAAACATACCTGTCGCCCCGAAACTCAACGGGCAAAACGCCCGAATTTGCGATCGTATCGTTGAACGAGAGATAAATGAGGGGTGGCCCGGGACTGGAATGCTCTCGTTGCCTGCAGCCGGTACCAGTTATAAGGATAATAAGAAAAAAAATAAGGTAGTATTGTTTCATGTAAACCAAATTTTACAAATGCCAATATAGGAATTTTTTTATTTTCGAAAGATTGAAAAAAAATACCTGATTCTGAAGCAGACAAATCGATCATCCTGTTGCTTCAGGAAGGGCAGTCATTGTCAATAGTATAAGCCGGAAGGACTGGTTGACCAAAATAAATTGTCTACCTTTGCAATGTTTGGGTTCATTGTGGAGTGTTGATGTGTACAGGGTTTGGATCTAACAAACAGCAACTCAAACCCGGAACACGAAACTCGGAACACCGGTGAAAAACGTTCCTCCGTCTCTTTTCACGGGGTAAACCCGGAACACGAAACCCGGAACCCGGAACCCGGAACTCTGAACCCGGAACACTGAATATAAAAACAATAAACATTGATATATGGAAAAAGCAATTGTTCATACATCCAAAGGGAACATGACCGTGGAATTTTTTCCTGATGATGCGCCCAAGACCGTGGAAAATTTCCTGATGCTTGCCCGGAGC
>JBNJDH010000098.1:0-9756 GCA_051744695.1 Bacteroidota bacterium
CCCCAAAAACAATAAGAAAACCAAATCGCAGGCAACCACAACCGCTGAAGACCAGTCGTCTGACCAAAAAGTTACTTTTGCCGAGCGAAAAGAATTGAACAAAAGCATTAAAAAGGCCGAAACGGCTGTAGAAGAGGCCGAAAAAAGTGTTTCGCGATTGGAATCCGAGCTTGAGTCTCTTTCTCAAAAACTTGAAAGTCCTGAACACAGCACGGACCATTCGATTTTTGAAAATTATCAGAAAACACAAAAAGAGCTGGAAAACAAAATGGAAAAGTGGGAACAGGCCCACAGTGAATTGGAGAAACTGCAAGAGATGCGGAAAGAAATTGATTAGAGGTTGCTGAATAACGAATATTGAATTAACAATGAAGGGCATTATAGCTGTATTTCATGTTTGAAAGTGCTAAGTTTTTTGTTAAAACTCGAAAATAAATTTGCACTTATTGTCCCAAAACAAAGTTTCAAAATATACTTTTATTTTTTTGTTTTAAGTAAATGTTTCAAAAAAGCTAACCATGTTAGTGTTTAAAAGGCGCGGTGGCCCGTCCGTTTTCCGGGCCGGCGGATAGAGGGAAGCCAAAATGGGGGACTCTCACGGCCTTGCGCAATGGCCGGAAATTTTTGCTTTCGCGGGCTGATAGGTTTAAACGGACTAGACCTTTTTGTTTCTTTTTGGGGCAATGCCAAAAAGAAAATCAATAAAGAAATTTAAAAATGGTCTGCTGACTTTTTCAGCTGACCCTAATTTAGATTCTCCGGTCAATAGTGATCTCAAATCTAATAATCTAACGATCTATTAAGCAATATTAAAAAACAAGCACAACATTCCCGATATGGAAAAAAACATAATATACGGCATCAGGGCCGTCATCGAAGCCATTGAAGGCGGTCGCAGCATTGATAAAATACTGGTTCGCCAGAATCTTCAGGGGCAACTGGCCAATCAGTTGATGAACCTGATCAAAGAGAATGACCTTGCCTGGCAAAAGGTTCCTGTGGAACGGATCAATAAGCTGACCCGTAACAATCACCAGGGCGTGGTTGCCTACATTTCACCTGTGGAATACAGGGATTTTTATACCGTCCTGGACGAGGTTTCAAAGGTGAAGAAAAACCCTTTTATTTTGATCCTTGACGGAATTACCGATGTGCGCAACTTTGGTGCCATTGCCCGTACCGCCGAGTGTGCCGGGGTTGATGCCATTTTTTTACCTGAAAAGGGAAGTGCATCGGTTACTTCGGATGCCATTAAAACTTCGGCCGGTGCTCTTTTCCGGATTCCCGTTTGCCGGGAGAAAAAAACATATTTTGCCCTTCGTCACCTGAAAGGGCGAGGTTTTACTATTGCCGCTGCCTCTGAAAAAGGAGGGGATGATTTCCGGAAAATCGATTACAAAGGACCCGTGGCTTTGATAATGGGAGCAGAAGACAAAGGCGTTTCTCCTCAGTTGCTCAAACTTGCTGATGCTCAGGTTTCCATTCCCATTGTTGGCGACATCGGTTCGCTCAATGTTTCGGTGGCAGCCGGGATATTGATTTATGAAGTTTTGAGACACAGGCAATAAACATATTGTTGTCCGCTCCGCTTCATTTGATTATATTTGTTGCTTTATAGAAATCTGTTATGGAATATATTGTTTCGGCACGAAAATACAGGCCTGCCACTTTTGATTCGGTTGTGGGACAGAAAAGCATCACAACTACTTTAAAAAATGCCATTAGGAATCAACAACTGGCCCATGCTTATCTGTTTTGCGGGCCCCGAGGGGTAGGGAAAACCACCTGCGCCCGGATCTTTGCCAAAACCATTAATTGCAGCAATATCACGCCCGATTATGAGGCATGCAATGAATGCGAATCGTGCCGTGCTTTTAATGATGGGCGCTCGTACAATATTCATGAGCTGGATGCCGCCAGTAACAACTCGGTGGATGACATTCGTAACCTGACCGACAAGGTGCGAATTCCGCCTCAGGTAGGACACTACAGTGTGTACATCATTGACGAGGTTCATATGTTGTCCCAATCTGCTTTCAATGCTTTTTTGAAAACACTGGAAGAACCGCCAAAACATGCCCTTTTTATATTAGCTACCACGGAAAAGCATAAGATCCTGCCCACCATTCTTTCACGTTGCCAGACTTTCGACTTTAATCGGATTTCTGTTGAGGATGCCGTTGACCACCTGAAATATGTGGCCGGGAAAGAAAATGTGAAGGCCGATGATGAAGGATTAAATATCATTGCCCGAAAAGCTGACGGTGCGATGCGCGATGCCTTGTCTGTTTTTGATCAGATTGTGGCCTTCTCAGGTAAAGATGTTACTTATCAGCAAGTTATTGATAATCTAAATATTTTAGATTATGATTACTATTTTCAGCTGGTAGATGCTTTCCTCAATGGAGATACCACCCGCGCATTGCTGATCTTTGATGATATTCTGGACCATGGCTTCGATGCTGCCCATTTTGTTGGTGGGTTGAGCAGTCACCTGCGGGATTTGATGATGTGCAAAGACCAGGCGACGGTTAAGCTCCTCGATGTGGGGGCGGCTATTCGCGAAAAATACCTTGAACAATCCAGTGCGGCAAACGTTGAATTTCTGGTAGATGCATTGGATATTGCCACCCGTTGTGAATTGGATTTCAAATCGGCACGCAATAAACGGTTGCATACCGAGTTTGCTCTCATCAAGTTGTCACGCCTGCTCGCTGAAAAAAAAAAGAGCATGAAGAAATAAAGGAGGCTTCACCGCAAAATGATTCAGGTGCAAAGAGTGACACCCAAACGAATGGACAAAACGCGGCACCGGTCAATCAAAATGGTAATGTGGCGAAGAACTCGGCATCACCCGTTTCTCTGAAAAGTAAGAGTGTTTCAATAAAATCGTTTACGAGTGCGGGAAAAAATAAACATGGAGAAGCTCATAAGAGTGAAACAGAACATATAGAGTCCAATGCAGCAGCATCGGATATTGATCCTGCATGGGATCAATCATTCACGCCGGAACAACTGCAAAAGGCGTGGAACAACTATGCGCATACCATTGAGAAAAGCAATCCCCGGCTTTTCAGTATGCTTACAGCCCAATCACCCCGCCTGAAAGATCAGAATGTGGTGGTTTTTCCGCTGCGGAATGAAACACAAAGGGTGGAACTGATGAAAGAGAAGGCCCCGCTTTTTGATCATTTAAAACGGGAATTGAAAAATGCCGGTCTAAAACTGGAAATTGAATTTATAAAGGAAGAAAACGGACCTCAAAAAGCTTACACCGCTGCCGATAAATACAAAGTGCTGGCCGAGAAAAATCCGTTGCTCGATAAACTGAAAGATGTGCTGCGGCTCGATCTGGAATAATGGACCCGATTTACATACAAATTATTGACCTATGGAGAAAATTAAAGTTCAGAATCCGGTGGTTGAACTGGATGGTGATGAGATGACACGAGTCATCTGGAAAATGATCAAGGAGACCCTGATTTTGCCTTATCTTGATTTGGACATCAAATATTACGATTTAAGCATTGAAAAACGTGATGAGACGGATGATCAGATCACAGTGGAGGCCGCCAAAGCCATTCAGCAATTCAATGTGGGGATTAAATGTGCCACCATTACCCCTGATGAAAAGCGCGTAGAGGAATTCGGCCTTAAGAAGATGTGGAAATCACCCAATGGGACGCTGCGTAATATCATAGGCGGGACCGTATTCCGGGAACCCATACTTATCCGGAACGTTCCCCGTCTGGTTACGGGTTGGGAACATCCAATCTGTATAGGTCGTCACGCTTATGGTGATCAATACCGGGCAACCGATTTTGTAACCAAAGGAAAAGGAACACTGACCATTAAATTCACGCCCGAAGATGGTTCGGAGCCCCAGGAATACACCGTTCACGATTTTGATGGCGATGGCGTGGCCATGGGCATGTTCAATACGGATGAAAGCATCCGCGGGTTTGCACACAGTTGTTTCAATCAGGCCCTGATGAAGCAATGGCCCCTTTATCTTTCCACCAAAAACACCATCCTGAAACAATACGATGGTCGTTTTAAAGACATTTTCCAGGAGATTTACGAAAGCGACTACAAGGAGAAATTTGAAGAAATTGGAATCACCTACGAACACCGCCTCATCGATGATATGGTGGCTGCAGCGCTGAAGTGGAGCGGAAAATTTGTCTGGGCCTGCAAGAATTACGATGGTGATGTGCAGTCCGATACACTGGCCCAGGGCTTTGGATCGCTGGGGTTGATGACGTCAACGCTGGTTACCCCGGACGGCAAAACCATGGAAGCAGAAGCCGCCCACGGCACGGTGACCCGCCACTTCCGAATGCATCAGCAGGGGAAACCTACTTCGACCAACCCCATTGCATCGATTTTTGCCTGGACACGCGGTCTTGAATTCAGGGGAAAACTTGATGATAACCAGGAACTCATTGAGTTTGCACAAAAATTGGAACAGGTCTGCATCGATACCGTTGAAAACGGGAAAATGACCAAGGATCTGGCTCGGGCCATTCATGGTAAAGATATGAAAGAGGAACATTACCTGAACACCCAGGCTTTTCTGGAAACCCTTGCTGCCAATTTAAAAACAAAAATGGAAAGCTAAGCAACAGGGCAACTTCCTGAAGAATTTTAAATTCAAGTCCGTATGTGAAGAAAACATGTACGGGCTTTTTTTGTGCCTGCAGGGATAAAGAATAGAGATGTTCGAAAATGGACACCATTTGTTGCAAACGCGTACAATTGAGCGGATCCATTTTGGCTGCTTTTATTCCGTAATTAGCTGATATATAAAAATTTGCAGAGTTTGGTACATGGATTGAAATAAACTTGGCAACACACTGATTACGAAATTTAAACGGAGGACCAAAAAATGAAAACTTCAGTATTTTTTTCCATTATCGCAGTAGCTTTTGCTTTTAATCTGAATATTATCCATGCCGCAGAAAACATGGTGAATCCTGCTCATTCAACAAATGCCGTTAGCAATTCTGCATTGTTTGATGTTCTTTATGTCGGTGAAGAAGAGATGAAGGAAGTTGAAGACTGGATGGTGAATCTGGATGCCTTCGAATCTGAATTCGAGATGATCGAAATTGAATCCTGGATGCTTGATGAAGGTGCATTTGCCGAGTCTTCTGTTGAGGTTGAGGACTGGATGCTTGATGAGCATCTTTTCGAAGACAGGGAAGTTTTGGTCGAAATTGAGGACTGGATGGTTGACGAGCATCTTTTCGAAGGCAGGGAAGTTTTGATCGAAATTGAAGACTGGATGTTGGATGTAAACAGCTTTGTAACAACAACCGGAAATACTGAAGAAACCTTTATTGAGATTGAAGATTGGATGTTTAGATTTTAAGATTTTTTGAACGACAATAAGAGTTCCTCATCCGATGACAAACCTGGTTTCCTGGTTGATAGTCATCGGATGATTCATTTTATAATGGCGCTGGTATTTTTCGCATATTGTTGTTATATTAATGTCAAATATTCAGAAAAATGGAACAAAAGCTAAAAGGAAAACGAGCGATTGTCACCGGAGGTGCCAATGGAATAGGAAAAGCCATTGCTGTCAGCCTTGAAGAAGCCGGCGCACGGGTATGGGTCGTTGATAAAGACAAGGAAGCTCTTGATAATCTTCGTCAGCATTATCCCTGGATACATACCACTTGTCTTGATCTAGCCGAGCCTGATGAAATCGTGAAATTTTTCAGGCAGATTGAAGTGGAGTGGCGAAATGCCGATATACTGGTCAATAATGCGGGGCTCAGCAGGTTTAAACCCCTTCAGGAACTTACTGTGGAGGAATGGGATTACATTCTGAACAGCAACCTTCGTGCTGCTTTTATTTGTGCGCGTGAATTTACCACTGCCCATCCCAACGGTCATTATGGACGAATTGTGCAGATTGCTTCAACCCGTCATCTCATGTCGGAGCCCGGTGGTGAAGCTTATGGAGCTTCTAAGGGCGGCATTGTATCGCTTACTCATGCTTTATCCAACTCACTGGCCGGGACAGGTATCACGGTCAACTGCATCAGTCCGGGTTGGATTCATACCGGTGATTACGAAAAACTTCGTGAAAAACACCATGCTCAACATCCCAGCGGTCGTGTGGGCAAACCTTCTGATATTGCTTCCCTGGTTTTATGGCTCTGTGCCCCCGAAAATGATTTTGTAAACGGGGAAAACATCTACGTGGATGGAGGTATGACCCGGAAGATGATTTATGAGTAGGACGTCCTAAAACTTCTCATCATATTTCGTCCACAAAAAATCGCCCAGGTTCCAGGCTTCATTGACCACCCGATCTCCCCATTTGTTGGTGAAGCGGGTTAGGTGGTCGATGGTGTGTTTGGTGCGCATGCTCATGGCTTCCCGTTCGGCTTCCCTTTGGCTTTCAAATATTTCCTGCTGAAGGGGCACCATGACGCTGTCAACATCGTGGCGCATATCATTCCAGCGTTGTGAAGCCAGGGTGCTGAGGCGGTTGAAGGCCCACCATGCAGATTGACGGCTGAAGCCCTTTCGTCCGTGATGTCGATAACTGGCGGTGAGTTCTGTAATATTACTATAAACGGGGATATAGACGGAGGTGGCTACATTGTCCTGAGCCAGCCATACCAGGCCACCGAGTTCATTGGGCAACCAGTCCCGGCTCTGGGTGATGGTGGCATACATGGTGTACCAGCGGGCGATGGTGCGTTCACCCAAATCGCCCCAGCCTCCTTCAATATCAAAAAGATCATAGGCGTCGTAGGGCATGAAGGGACTGGCCATAGGATGGGGGATGGTATCGCCGTCTTCAGTTACTTTCTTGATGTGATCCACCATATCGTAGGGGGTGCCTTCATAATAGTCCTTAAAGATATCGATCATTTTGTCGAGGTTCACCTTTTTTTCAGGCTTCACGGAAAAAGGATAGTCCCTTGCTTCCGGGTCCAAATCGAGCGAGGGGTTCATCATGGAGAGTACGCGCCATTCTCTGCGGCGGGCAGCCATGGATTCGCGGCTCTCCGGGGCATATGCATCAGCAAAGCGGAAGGGACCTGTGGCCTGGTTCCACCACATGCTGTCACGGGCTATCTCCATCACATCTTCTGAGGCCATAAAGTTTTCTTCGTCCTCAAGGTCTATTTCCTGAATGCGGGCTGCGTTGGCATTTACGCTGACTTCATCGTCGGGCACCCTGCGTGCGACCCAGATGGCACCGACATTGCCTTCTCCCGGACCTACAATTTCCAAGTGCCAGACCTCCTTTGTATCTGCAATGGTGAGGCATTCTCCGGCATCGCGCCAGCCGTGTTTATTGAGTAGCTCACCACCGGTTTCAATGGCTTCACGGGCGGTGGTGCAGCGTTCCAGCATCAGGCGTATCAGGCGCTGGCAATCGATAAGTCCTTCATCCGATTTTAATGATTCCCTTCCTCCGAAAGTGGATTCCCCAATGGCCAGCTGCTCGGTGTTCATGCAGGGATAAGCGGTGTTGATGAACCCATAAGTTTCACGAACCTGGGGGATTTTTCCAACCGGAGTATGTTTATAGGCCGGCATCGGACCTGAATCATCCTTTTCGCGTTTGTACATGGTGACCTCGTCACGCCTTCCATGGCGTTCTTCTTCAACAATATTCATCCACGAACGGGTGCGGTGGCTGTCGTCGGTGTGTGACGTCATCACGGATCCGTCAAAAGTGGCCTCTTTACCGACGGTTATGGATGTACAGGCTTCCGGCTCTGCATTCTGCCGGCCGGTGTGGTTCTCCTGAGCCTTTAAAGGGATGGTGGTCAGTAATAAAAATGACAATACAATTTTGATGAAATGATAAACGTGAAGCATAGCTGGTTGTAATTGATTTGTACTTTTGGCGGGGCGGGTGAGATTTCGACAAAAATAATACAAATCACTTTAAGAAAAATTGTTTGGGAAATAAAATTAAGCTTTACCGCACAGCTTTCACCCATCTTTTGCTGACCCAGCCTTCCATGTCAACCTGAACCCGAATCCAGTCATTTTTTTGTTCCAGAATTTTCAGTTTGGTGCCTTTAGGCAGAGGGTCTGAAATGGTTGTTGCTTCAGCGCCTGGTTGGGCGCGGATGTTCAGGTAGTCGGCTGTGACGATACCGGCTGTGATGGCTTCAGGTTTTTCTTCTGTTTCCTGTTCATCCTCTTTTCGTCCCAGAAGAATCCTGTCCCTCACGCTTTTGAGGGGAAATGCAGGTCCCGGATCTGTCTTCCGGCCGGGGGCAATATCGTCGTGTCCGGTGATCTCCCGAATATTATACTGCTCTTTCAATTCCATACAAAGCATTTCCACGGTTTCGAGTTGTTTTTGCGTGAAAGCTTCCCAGGGGGTTTCAGTATTTTGGTGCTTATGGGTGGCCAGAACTGCCTGGCTGTTGTCAATACGCTTTCCGAAATAGGTATAATATCCGTCGGCCCGTTTTTCAAGCATCCCGGCATTATCAATCTCTATACCGATGCTGTAGTGATTGAGTCCGGTCCGGTTTTTCCACCTGCTTTGGCCGGCATGCCATGCCTTGATGTTGAAAGGGACAAGTTGTACAATGTTTCCGGTCCGCCCGACAACCAGATGGGCAGAAGCTTTGGCCCGGGGATTTTTGAGCCAATTGACCGACGAACGGAGAGAACTTCCGGCTGTATAATGGATCACGATGGTGTCGGGCAGGTCGGCCGGAAAAGGTTCACTATGATTGGGAGATTCTTCAAAAGAAACTTCCGGACCTCCCGAAACCCCGATCAGTTTATGGTCTTTGATTTCAATCATCCCTGCACGTTTTGAGATTTGTTCATTCGATTGGCGCCTGAGCCGGTCATCATTTGGGTAGCCCGGTTGGAAAAACCCATTTTTTCAGCGGACCGGCCGGCACCATAAACACTTACGACGGTTCCCCAGGCCCACCAGAATTCCTCTGGTAGTTCAATTTCGGGCAGGGCATCACCCGGAGCTCCAGAAATATAGGCAATCAGCGGGATCAAAACATAAACAAGAAGGATGAATATCAGGCCGCTATAGATGATGGCAGGGCGGGCCCGTTTGGTGAATTTGTCGCCCTGAGTCATTTCAGCTTTGATGATATCGGCCCGAGATTCCAGTTCGGCGCGATAAGTTTCTTCCAGCTCTTTTTCCATCTGCATGAGCCGGCTTTGCATTTCGAGTTTAAACTCCTGCTTTTCTTCTTTGGAAAGAGAAAATTTGTCTATAACGTCACTGACACTATCGATGACGCCTGTCAGACTTCCGCTAAAAATGTTTTTAAGGATTGACATGGGGTTTGTTTTGGTTTGAAAAAGGTTTGTTTAATCAATAGGCTGTTTAGATTTTGCAATAAACTTTGATTTAGTTGTTTATATTCAAATGGTTCTTTGTGTCAAAATACAAATTTTCAGTGTATACGATTCATCTTACCTGCCTTCCGGTAGGCAGGAACCTTAATTTTAAAAATCTAACGATCTATTGTTGTTAATTATTCAAATATTTATCTACCGCCAGTACCAAAAACATGAAATTGGTGGATCCGCCACCCATCACGTATTCGGTTTGCTGCCAGAAATAAGGCCATTTTTTTAGTTCGGGAAGATCGGGCCGAATCAGGGCCGTTCCCGATACAACACCTCCGGGGATGAAGGACCAGTCCACGCGGTTTACGCCATAAGCCGTTTCCACAGATTCGCTGCCTACGCCCGACAAAATCCAAGCGGTGCTTCCTCCGAACTCGA
>JBNJDH010000099.1:0-9704 GCA_051744695.1 Bacteroidota bacterium
ATCAAACGATGTCATCCAGCGAACCTCATGACGTGCTTCATCCCATGAATAAAAAAAGTACTTCTCCTGCAAAGGTTCAATAATCTCTTTAGGCACAATAGCAAAAACCCCGTTGGCCTCTACTTTTTGGGTAATCTGAACATCTTTAAGAGGTTCCAGTTCTCCAGCCAGTAACGATGCCATGCGATTGGAATGCCGGGCATTCCTTCTCCACAATTCGTCTTTAAGAAAAACTTCAAACTGGGCTGCGATGAAACGCATTTTCGAATGCAACTGGGTGGTCTGCTTTCTCACATACTGCACGTTTTGGGCCAGTTCAGGATTCAGAAAAACCACGGCTTCTCCAAACATAAGGCCGTTTTTGGTTCCCCCAAAAGATAGCACATCCACGCCTGCACCTGTTGTCATTTCTTTGAAACTGCAATCAAGAGCAGCAGCGGCATTGGATATACGGGCACCGTCAACATGCAGATACATGCCGTAAGAATGAACAAAATCAGCCAGTTCCCTGA
This sequence comes from Bacteroidota bacterium, assembly GCA_051744695.1. Lineage (GTDB taxonomy): Bacteria > Bacteroidota > Bacteroidia > Bacteroidales > Marinilabiliaceae > Marinilabilia. The sequence goes on from JBNJDH010000099.1 coordinate 513, forward strand.
GCTCGGCAAGGGTATACAGGGTTCCCAATTCAGTAACCTGCGTGACAGATACGACCGCTGGCTGAGCATGGTGCTCAAAACCAAAGCCATGCAAGTGTTTAGAAATTAAGTCCGGTGTGAGTTTTCCATTCCGTGTTTCAACCGTCAGCACTTTGCAGCCGGTGTGTTTTTCCGGCGCACCGCATTCGTCCACGTTAATATGGGCGGTTTCGGCCGTAATAACCGCATGAAAAGGACGTGTCATGGCCTGAAGCGCAATGACATTTGCCCCCGTCCCGTTATACACAAAAAAAACTTTGGCCTGTTGACCAAAGAGTTCCCGAAACCGGTTTTCAGCGCCGGCGGTGAGCTCATCCCCTCCATAGCCGACGGCATGTTCATTATTGGCTTGAATCAAAGCTTCCATTACTTCAGGATGAACACCTGAATTGTTGTCACTTGCAAATCCCTTCATTAAATATATTGTTAAACGTTTCAATTCTACATGACAACAGGCAGGTTAAATGCCTGCCTGTCATATTTTTGTAGGAATCATGCCCGAATTTATTATCGTTTCGGTGCATGGAATACCAGCAATGGGGTTGTTGAGTGAAAGAGCATTTTCTTTCCAACACTCGGGTTAAACATCCGGGAAAACAGGTTCCTCCGATGTGTAGTAAGGCTAATGATATCAATTCCTTTTTGCCGGACGTAGTTCTCCATACCCACCCAAAAATCTTCGTTCTGGATGAAATCAAAATCGATCCGGGTATTGGGAAACTTCTCCTCCACATATTTCTTGAGACCTTCCATCTTCAGGTGTTCCCATTTTTCTGACGGCTTTTCACAAACATGTGCAAAAGTAATAGAAACATCCAGAGGCTTCACAAGTTTTTCCAATTTATCAAGGGCCACAAAATCTGACTCCTCAAAGTTGGTGACATAAAGAAGCTTTTGCATTTTATCGATGCCCTGGTAATCGAAATCTTCCGGTATGGCCAAAACGGGGACCTTTGCTCCTTCCATCACCTCGGCCGTGACGCTGCCAATCAGGTCAGAGGCCTTCCGGTCTTTTCCACGTGTCCCCATTACAATGACGGTTGGTTCATATTCTTCACTGAATTGGATGATTTCATCTTCGGCAACTCCGCGGAACAACTTGGTGTTGAAACTCAGGTTTTCAAGGCCTTTCTGTTTCTTCCGCTCTTTCATTTGCCCCATGAATAAATTCATATCCTCCTGGGCTTTCTCTTCCAGCTCAACAAGCATGTCGTCAACACTGGTATCGTATACATAAGCTTCGGCAAATGGAAGAGTATTGATCACCGGGTTGTAAAAAACGTGCATGACGGTAATTTCGGCATCCAGACGGGCAGCCCAATCCATAGCCATCTCGGCAGCCCGGGATGAATAGTCGCTGAAATCGACTGGTAAAAGGACACGCGCTTTCGGGGGGCGTCCCCGCTTCCGTTCCTCGGCTTTTTTCAGTTCGGGGCGTTCAACCTCCTCAATTATCCTGACTGCTTTTTCGAGGTCCGACTCCCGTATCCGGATCTTAACACCTTCCGATACGGCGCCCTGAATCAGGTTCAGGTTTTCGAGAAAACATTCAATGCCTTCATATTCGAGTAATGAACGAATGACCTCCGCATGTTCATATGTTCGGGTGGCCAGTGTTATAATTTTTTCATCTGACATAATGGTGCAATTTTGGGGTTTCTGACTAGTAAGTTAAAAAAAACATTGCACAAAATCAAATCCACACACTTTTCAATAGATCGATTATTAGATGTTAGTAGCTCAAAGCTGAAAGCTGGAAGCTGGAAGCTCAAAGCTGAAAGCTCGAAGTTAGAAGCTGAAAGTTAGAAGCTAAAGGCTACAAGAAAATTTGTTTCTTTTTGCGGCTTATCTTGAAAACCAACAAAAATGTGTGTGTTTGAATTTCGGTTGTTTACATATTAAGTTGGCTGTAGTTTAAAATGGCGATTTTTTCTGTAAAGCCCTGGCAAAGGCGACCGTATGGTAATTGACACTCAGAAAATCAACAACCCAAGCCCCGGAAGGGGTATCCCTATAACAGAAACATTTAAGTTTGCAAAGAGGGTCTCCACTGCCGTGGCTCTGGTTTTTTATAGGGCTTATTTTACCATACGATCGCTCCACTCCGGGGGCTTTAAGGATGTTACCAAAATTAATTGGTGCTTGGAAAATAACAACGCAAAATCAAACTACAGCCAAGTTTAACGGACTATTGGTTTTGGAAGGCCATAAAAAAGCATTCTTTAAGGTGAATCAATTCAACCCCTGCGAACGAAAGCCTTTAATTTCAAGCCTTGAAACAGATGCCAGGGAGCATATGACAGAGAGAAAAGACTTTTTAGACACCCTCTTAGATATTTTCAAAACGAGAAACAGAAAACACCCCTTTAATGCCCCTGATTTTTTTCATTAAAGAATTAAGCAACTGTTTATTATTAACAAAAACAGAAAGTGTTCCTTCAAAGACACCATCATGAGAATCCACGTTAATAGAACGCATTTTAATGCCCATATCCTTGGAAACCACCTGCGAGATGTTTGTTACGATGCCGATATCATCTTCCCCGGTCACTTTCAGTGAAGCAATGTAAGAACCACCGGCTTCGCCTGTCCAGCGGGCCGGAACAATGCGATATCCGTATTTTTCCCGCAGTTCCGGGGCATTGGGACAATTGGTACGGTGAATGCGGATGCCGCCATTGACCGAAACAAACCCAAATATATCGTCACCAAAAATAGGATTGCAGCATTTTGCCAACTGAAAATTGACATTACTGAGATTCCTGTCAATCTGAAGAACATCCTGACTATAATCTTCTTCCTGCCCGGTATATGCAACAAAATTTTCAGCGCTGCGCTGTTCCTGCTGATTCTCGAGGGCCTCCTTCTCTTTTTCTTTCTCTTTCTGAATGAAGTCTTTAATAGCAACTACATCAAGTTCATCTTCAGCAATATCACGAAAAAAGTCATGGACAGATTTGTACTTAAAATGCTTCACCAACTGGTTGATCAATTGATCGGTCAGCTCCAGTTTCCAGTTCTTCAGCCGGCGCACCAGCATTTCCCGACCAATTTCGGACTGTTTATATTCAATATCACGAAGAGCTTGTTTTAATTTGGTACGGGCTTTTGAAGTGGCCACGATATTGAGCCAGTCACGTTTGGGCTCCTGGTTTGCAGAAGTTTGAATTTCCACCTGGTCGCCGTTACGCAATTCGTAACGAATGGGCACATTTTTTTGGTTGACCCGGGCCCCGACACATTTCTTGCCAATATCGGAATGAATATCAAAAGCAAAATCCAAAACCGTGGATCCTTGCGGAAGACGTCGCAGATCTCCCTTTGGCGTAAATACAAACACCTCTTCATCGTACAGATTAAGCTTAAAGTCATCTATAAAATCAGCAGCATCAACTTCCGGATTTTCAAGAATTTCTCTAACATTTGTCAACCAATTGTCGAGTCCTTTCTCACTTTTTATTCCTTTGTATCTCCAATGAGCTGCCAGCCCTTTTTCGGCAATTTCATCCATACGGCGGGTCCGTATCTGGACTTCTATCCATTTATGATTGGGGCCCAATACGGTGGTATGCAGTGACTCGTAACCGTTACTTTTGGGGACGGACAACCAATCGCGTAACCGACTGGGATTGGGCTGATATTTATCCGTAACAATGGAGTAAACCTTCCAGCATTCCGCTTTTTCTTTTTCAGGGGGCGTATCGATTATGATTCGAATGGCAAACAAATCATAAACCTGCTCAAATTCCACATTTTGTTGGCGCATTTTGTTGTAGATGGAATTAATGGTTTTTGTTCGCCCTTTAATATCGAAATTGAGCCCCTGTTTTTCCAATTCTTCCTCTAAAGGGGCTATAAATTCACGTATGTACTTATCTCTTGCCCGCTTGGTTTCATTAAGCTTTTTGGCAATGAACTTATACATTTCACGATTGGTAAATTTCATTACCAAATCTTCCATCTCCGATTTTATGTTGTAAAGCCCCAGCCTGTGTGCCATAGGAGCATACAAATAAGACACTTCGGTAGAAACGGTTTGCTGGCTATCTTTATCGTAATTGTCCAGCGTGCGCATGGTACGCAGGCGGTCGGCAATGATTACAAGAATAACACGCACATCCTGCGCAAAGGTCAAAAGGAGTTTTCGGAAGTTTTCGCTTCTTATGGAGGTATTTCGGTTATAGAGATCGGCCACTTTCGCCAGGCCCTCTGTAATAGAAACCACATGGTCGTCGAACTGCCCGCGAATTTCCTCAATGGTTATTTCTCCATTCCGCAAAACATCGTAAAGCAGGGAACAAATCAAAGATGTACGTCCCAAACCTATCTCTTCGACCACTATGCGGGCAATTTCCAATGAATGCAAAAGAGCCGGCGTTCCCGAAATCCGCCTGATGTTCTGGGCCTTTTGTAACGACATGGCAATAGCTTCACGAATCATCTTCACATCGCCCGGCCGGGTGATGTCGGAAGATGCTTCAAGTAAAGCTTTATAGCTGCACAAAATCTCTTTCCTCTCCTGTGAAGTAACGGGCTTATTCAGTTCGGGCATAACCATTCATAATTTATATCCGTAAAGATAAAAGAATCCTGAGATGAAGAGAAACAAAATATAATCAAACAAGAGAATTCAGTGGTGAAACGTTTGTTATCAGTTAATTGGATTTATTGTGGTCAATAGACACAACAGATCGTTAGATTTTAGATAATAGTAGCTCAGTCGCAGATTCAGAAGTCAGTAGCAGCTGAAAGCCCGAAGCTCAAAGCTTGGAAGTTAGAAGCTGGAAGCAGGAGACTATAAGAAATCACTATTGTCCGGGGAATTTATGTAAACAGTGGCAGATTGCTTCACTTCGTTACCAATGACATTGTTAATCAGGAGGTAGAGTGATGGTAATAAGAAAACGGCAGACAGGTAAGAAAACTCGTATAACACTGATATGCTGTGATTTAACCGGGAAACGCCGGAATTTTAAACAATTGAATTACAAGGTATTACAAAATTATAAGGCTGAAGTTTAACGGACTATTGAGACAGACACCTTTTAAATGAATCAGGTTAACAATTCCCGAGAATTTAATTTTCCTGAATTATGATTTCAATTTTGAAAGTATAATGCAACTAGATTAACAGTCCCTGCAGATAGCAAAATGCAACTTATCAACAACCTTTAGTCGATAGCTCATGCGCATAGTATTTAAAACACTTAAAAACCTTGCATTCACCATTTTGCTGATTGTTGTTATGCTATTCTCCATAGCTGAATTTGCCGAAGACCGCATAGCGGATATAAGCATTAATCAAATTGACAAAAGTCTGGGACTACCGGTTTCGTATGGCGAAGTAAACTTTTCGCTTCTTCACGGTTTTCCGCTGGCAACACTTGAAATTAATGATGTGTGGCTGGGAGCACCTGTTTTTGATGACAGCACAAAAATCAGAACTGACACACTTGCCAATCTCGGGAAGATTTACGTCTCTGTAAAAATAATTCCTCTGGCCCGGGAACAACGTTTTGAAATCGTGAAAATTGACCTGGTGGATACTGAAGGATTTTACAATGTTTCTGCCAAAGGAAATAGCAATGTTGACTTTTTGGTGGATACCACCCATAAAGAACATCAGGAAGTGGTTGACACCACAACCTCAGAGTTGAAAATATCGCTTAAAGAACTCAATATTAAAAACCTGAATTTCAACCTTAATGACTCCTCGCAAAATATTATGGCCCGGTTGTCCCTCCCGGAAATTTCGTTGAACGGACAGTTTATTAACGGGGTTTTTGAAAGCGCCATTGAAGGGACGGCTGTCCTTACCAATTGTAATTTTGCCGAAACCAACGTCTGTTTAATGGAGCAAACCCGGTTCGATTTCGATTTAGCCTATAAAAAAGATTCGGTTTTCATCGATGGAATTAATCTGGTTTCTGATGGAGCTGAAGCCAAAATTACAGGTAAAGTGGGGCTTTCTGATAGCATTTATACGAATCTTTTAGTAGAATCTCCCGAACTGAACATTAACGAACTCATAAAATACATCCCGGAAGAAACCCTTTATGAACATGGCTTAGAAAATTTAGGGGGGCAACTCAGCTTTAACGGCTCCATACACGGGTATACCTCCGACTCGCTCATGCCTCAAATGCAATTTTCGTTTCGATTGAATAACGGAGATCTCAAAATGAGTGGCTATCCTCCTCTTTCTGAAATTTCCCTGGAAGGCACATACGACAATGGCGACTTGTGCTGCAATCAAACAACCACGCTTGCAATCAATTCTTTAAACTTCAACACACCTGAAAGCCGGTTTGATCTCGATATTCTCATCAATAATTTTTCGGAACCTGATTATTCAGCCCGGTTAGAAACAGAGCTGGATTTGAATGAATTGCATCGTCATTACAGTTATTACATCCCCGATTCACTGGCAAAAAGCGTAAGCGGCAAACTTACTGCCCAACTCGCCACAGAGGGTACCCTGCCCGAAGAAATCGATTCCACCTTTGTTGATTATATTGCAGATAACAGTGAAGCATCATTGAACTTTGAAAATGTGAATTTGGCACTCGATTCCGTTTTTTCAATAGATTCATGTAATTTTCACTTTGATTATTCTCAGGATACCCTGAAAATGAAAAATATAAACTTTCAGGTTCCGGCCTATAATACTGCTATCCGGAACGCTTCCCTGAATACAAGCATGAAGGGGAGACTGAGCAACCTTCCTGACCTGGCCGTAAACATTGATTCTTTTCACATAGCAACTCCACAAAGCAATATATCCGGAAACCTCTTCCTCAGTAATCTACATCACCCCGATTATTGGTTATCAACAAGCATCGATGCCAATCTTAATGAATTAAGCCAAATGCTTCCCGATTCAATGATTACCCGTATGAGCGGAAACATCAACACCCAAATTGCCATGAAAGGTAAAGTGGATCCTGATTCCTTAACACAAGAACTGGAGTCACATATTTTTGAAAATGGAAAATATTTTGCCACCCTTAACAATGTTTCGCTGGAAATGCCAGATACACTCATGCAGGTGAACCATCTGTCAGGAAATATCCGCATGGCCAACGACACTCTTTCAGTCAACAACATGCGCGGACAATACCGGGAAATTGATTTTGGGTCCGACTCTACTATTGTTACCAACATCTACCAGACATTTATCCGGGAAAACCCCTTACCCCTAAATGTCAACGGGAAATTTGCCCTTGGAGATATCGATTATTCCAAATTGGCCATGCTCATGGAAGAGCCTAATGAGACCGACAGCCTGAATAGAGCCCAAAAAGAAGAACCGGCTGACACCCTGAATTCTCAAAAGAAAGATTTAGAATACCAGGTAAAAGGAACACTGACCGTTAACAGCATTAAATATAACAAATCAACCTTCGATGATATATCCTGCCTTTTTAATTTAAGCAACAACCTCTATATTATTGATAATTTAAACTTTAAGGCATTCAACGGATCACTTAACAACTCGCTGAGATATGAAATCAAAGATGGACAAAAATCTGTCGTCTCTTTGCGCAGCGAAATAGATAAAATGGATATCTCCAACCTTCTGGATGAATTTAATAATTTTGACCAGGAAGAAATTTCGCATGAACAAATAAGCGGTCTCTTTTCAACCAATCTGAACGGACGTTTTATGATGATTGAAGATTCTCTGGTTATGGATTCCACTCGTGTGAAAGGCGATATGAAACTGGAAAATGGTGGACTATTCAACTACAAACGGGCCGAAGAACTTGCAGAATTTACAAACCTTGATGAGTTGGACAATATCAGATTTAAAACCCTGGAAAGTAAAATTTTCATCTTTAACAATGCCATCTTCGTCCCCCAAACGGATATAAAAAGTAACTCTATGAACATCACCGCCTTTGGCATGCAAACTTTTGGCGAGGATTACCAATACCACCTGAGATTATACCTTGGCGAAATATTACGGGGAAAAACCAAACGAATCAGAAGGAAACAGGAAGAAATGGAAGACAATCCGGATGATGACAAATCAGGACTCAGGTCACTTTTTGTTCAAGCCTCCAGCAAGGATGGGAAATCAAAAAACGGACTCGACAAAAAGAGTGACCGATTGCAAATGAGGACCAAAATAAATGTTCAGGAAGGCATTCTTAACATTGTATTCCATCCCCTTTTGGTTGATTTTTATACCGGCGTCAAACTTCAACCCCTTTTATTGAATGAGGAACATCACAAAAAAGCCGGGGTAGCTGTTAACAATAAAAACTAAAACGACTCTCAAATCCTTATTTCTCAATGTCAAAGCACACAAAAACAGCACTGGTGATTTCAGCAATATTAATGATTTTGATTGTCATTAAATTGTACCAATCCATCAAAAATGATAACCCAGAAACACAGATTCTACAACAAAAAATTGAAATCCAGGAAAATGACATCATTTTTGGTTCGGATAAGGCGCCTCTGACCATGTTTGTTTTCTCCGATTACAACTGCAAATACTGCAAACGCTTTTTTAATGAGGTATTGCCCAAAATTCAAAAACAATATATTGAAACCGGAAAACTGAAACTGGTGTTAAAACTGGTTGTGTTGAGAGAATCGCCCGAATGGATGGAAGCCTCACAAGCTGTTATGTGTGCAAACCAGGTTTCAGGCTTTGAAGAGATGCACAAATTATTGGTATTCAACAGCAAGGTTGTCTTTACCGAAAATTTTCAAACCTTGATGGATGACATAATCGCTGACAATCCAGATATGGCAAAATGCCTGCTGCAACACAACGACTATAAGTACATAAAACAAAATAATGCTGACTTCAGAAACAACAACATGCAAGGAACCCCCACTTTCGTAATAGGAAATGAAATGTATCCGGGATACAGAAGTTTTGAAAAATTTGAAGTCATTTTTCACAACAGTTTGTCAAACAATAGATCGTTAGATTTTTAGATGTAAGATTTAAGAAATTTCTTATGACACTGATATACTGTAATTTAACCGGGTAAACGCCGGAATTTCAAACAATTTAATTACAAGGTATTACAAAAGTAGGTTCATCACAAAAATGCATACCTGTTTTTGAAATTTAGCAAAATTTGAACGTATCGGGTTATAACTATTAATTGCTTCGCAATTATTTAACTTGTC
>JBNJDH010000100.1:0-9626 GCA_051744695.1 Bacteroidota bacterium
TACAAAAAGTTTTTTCATGACTGAGGCTCTTTTTTCGTATTCTCTCAGCGGTTCCACGAAATTGTAATCTCCGTTGTTGACAAGCCGAAGCATCTCGGCTAGGCCGGCCTGAGGTGAGTGAGAAGTCCCGGCCGTTGATGCATAAATGGCATCCTGAAGAATGGCGGGGCCAAACTGGTCGGTGTTGAACATTTTTCTCAGATCGGGGAAGTGCTTGTGAAAGAGCTTGTCCGAGATGAGCAGACTTCCGATTCGCTGACCTGCATAACTGAAAATTTTTGAGGAAGAGAACAGCAAAACGAAATTGTCGGTGTATTTTGCAACTGTGGGCTGAAAGGGTGGCACTCCGGGTTTGCCGTAATCCTTCCGGAAGTCCATACCAAAGTAAGCGAGATCTTCCATGACGATTACGCCATACTTGTCGGCCAGCTCTCCAATAATTTTCAGCTCGTTGTCTGTCAGGCAAATCCAGGCTGGGTTGTTGGGGTTGGAATAAAGGAATGTGCTGATGTTTCCCTTTTTTAGATAGGATTCCAGCTTTTCGCGAAGTTTATCGCCCCGGTAATTGTATATGTCGAATTGCTGGTATTTCATTCCCTGAACAGCAATTTGTCGCTTATGGACCGGGAATCCCGGGTCGATGAAGAGGGTGGTGTCTTTTTCTTTGTCGCGCCGGTTGGCCACCATAAATGTGACAAAAGATGATTGCATGGAGCCTACAGTAGGGATGCAAAATTCCGGGTTGATGTCGAGGTCCATGAAAAGTTTGGCAAATCTGGCCAGTTCCTGTTTCAGGGGCTGGATGCCTTCGATGGGGGGGTAAATGGAAACCACGCCGTTTTGGATGGCTTGTTTTTCAGCCTCTTTTGCAGCTTCAGGTGCATTCAGTCCGGGCACACCCATTTCGGTCCGGATGAATTCTATGTCATACATTTCCTGGAGGCGGTTAACCAGTTGCACAATCTGTCGGATGGTACAGGTGGCAAGGCTGGAAATGTTCAATTCCGAGCGAAGTTGCTGTATAACTTCTTTGTCAATGGGAAAAGGATTGTTTTTGCTCATGAATATATTGTTTAATTACCTTAAAAATCCGGGAATATCATTGCATTTACGTCATAGCGAACGAAGTGAAGCCATCTTTGTTATTTTTAACTGAAATTTGTGAGTTCACATCTCAAAATAATCTTTTGATTTTTATCTTGTTTATCACCTGATTTCCCGTTTATCGATCACTCTTTTGGCTTTTCCTTCACTGCGTTCAATGGTTTTGGGTTCTACAAGTTTGACGTTCACCGAGAGTCCGATGGTGCTTTCAATCTGATTTTTGATTTTTCTTCCCAGGTTTTGGAGCTCACTGATCCGGTCCTGATAGAAACGGTCCTCCACTTCTACATGTAATTCCAGGGTATCAAGGTTATTGATGCGCTCCACCACCAGCAGATAGTGTGGAGTGGTTTCATCCATTTCGAGAAGAACGCTTTCGATCTGTGACGGGAACAGATTCACACCACGGATGATGAGCATGTCATCGCTCCTGCCGGTGCATTTTTCCATACGAACCAGTGTCCTTCCGCATTTACAAGTGTCAAAATGAAGGCGTGTCAGGTCTCTTGTGCGGTAGCGGATAACGGGAAGGCCTTCCTTGGTGATGGTGGTAAACACCAGTTCGCCCATTTCACCCTCCGGCAGGACTTCCGTGGTTTCCGGATCAATGATCTCGGGAATAAAATGGTCTTCATTGATGTGAAGTCCGTTTTGATGTGCACAATCAAAAGAGACACCCGGACCGATGATCTCGCTTAGACCGTAAATATCGAATGCTTTGATTTGCAGTTTGCTTTCAATTTCATGCCGCATGTTATCGGTCCAGGGCTCAGCGCCGAAAATGCCGGTCCGTAGTTTGAACTCACTTCTGGGGATTTCGCTTTCTTCGATGGCTTCAGCCAGATAGAAGGCATAAGAAGGAGTGCAGGCTATCACTGTGCTGCCAAAATCGTTCATTAACTGAAGCTGGCGTTTGGTGTTGCCACCAGATATGGGGATCACTGAGGCTCCTACTTTTTCGCCCCCGTAATGAAGGCCCAGTCCGCCGGTAAAGAGGCCGTATCCGTATGCAATCTGTATGAAATCTTCCTTGCCAACACCTGCCGCCGTAAGGGTCCGTGCCATAACCTCTGACCAAACCGAAATGTCCCGCCGGGAATAGCCCACCACGGTGGGGCGGCCAGTCGTCCCGGATGAAGCATGCAACCGGATGATTTCACTCATGGGGAGTGCAAAAAGTCCGAAAGGATAATTGTCCCGGAGATCTTGTTTCGTGGTAAAGGGGAGGTGTTTCAGATCGTCGCGTGATTGGATGTGTTCCGGTCCAATACCCTGCTCCTGCATTTTGGAACGGTACCAGGGCACATTGTAATAAACTCTTTCAATGGTTTCGAGCAGACGCTCGCTTTGCACTTCTTTCATACGTTGGCGCGGCATGGTCTCAAAATGCCGGTTCCAGATCGATATTTCCATAGGGGTTTAAAATTTGTATAGTTCGCTGGCTGCTATCAATTCCATTTCGTGACGTTGAAGCTCTGCAATGGCTTGTTCGATGTTGTCGCTGCGCAGAACAATAAACGATTTATCACCGGGTGAAAATCCGTATAAATATTCAATGCCTATGCCTGCATCGGAGAGGATTTTCAGGGTTTTGGACAAAGCGCCAGGTGTGTTGGGTGTCGCAAAAGATATCACTTCACTGACATTCACCGAGAACAGTTGGTCTTTGAGAATCTGGCGGGCTTTGTCCGGATCGGAAACGATCATTCTGAGGATGCCAAAATCGCTTGTGTCGGCCACACTGCATGCCGATACATTTATGTTTGATTTACCAAGTATGTCGAAGACCTCGTGCAGTCTTCCGGAGCGGTTTTCGAGAAAAACAGACAGCTGTTTTATGATCATAATACTTTGTTTTGGAATTGTTTGACGGAAAAATACAAAAAAAATGGGGGAGGAGAGTAAGAGTGTTAAAATTTATTTTTTTGTTTCTTGTTTCCGGGGTGCGTGAATGTAACTTCTTGAATAGTTTGGGGACGGTTGAATGGTTAATTGGTTAATTTGTCCGCTCGGCTCTGCCGCTGCTTGCAAGAATTCGTTCACTGGATACAAGTCAACCAAGAAGGTGGCAAATAAAATGATTCAACACCGGTCTGCTCGGCAAAGTCTGCGACTTTGTTGTTTCTTACTTGTAGTCTCTGACTACGTTTTAAAAAGGTCGAAGTCACAGACTTCGCCCAGCGGGAGCGAAAAATTAATGGTTGAACCGGGCGTAGTGCGATGGACAAATAGCAACTATATAGAACGAATCGGCATTCGTTTTAATGGTGGCAAGACCAAATTAAGGATTTTGCAGTTTCAGGGATATAGCGAACTACCTGAATAATTTGTATAAAAACCGCATATAACAGCCTAATTGCTTTTGCCCCGTTGGGACTATGATTTAAAATTTACTCCATCCAGCCAGAAAAAAAGTATTTTTTAAATCACTATGTATTAGAAAACCTTGCAGGTTTGCATTATTTTTGTAAAAGATAAAGAAAGAGGAAAGGCTATAAAAAGGAATAACAAAATATTATTACTGCTGCTTATTGTTTTTGTGGGGTTGCCGCTGATCCTGTCACTTGTGGCTTTGTTACCGGGTGTTCAGGGACGTATTGTGACTGGTGTGACCCGGCAGTTAAGCAACAAGCTGAACACGGAAGTCTCCGTGGGCAAGGTGCATTATATGCCTTTTTTTGGGGTCCGGTTAAATGATTTGTTGGTCCGCGATCACAAAAGTGACACTTTAGTCTATGCCCACCATGTGCATTCCGGGATTGACCATTTTTCAATATTCAAGAAACATATTTACCTGGGGGAAGTTTCCCTGGAAGAGCCTCTTATACATGTCTCCGGTGATAAAGAAGGGATGAATTTTAGTCCCGTGCTCGATTCAATTGCTGCATTGATGCCTGATAGTGCCAAATGGGACTTTTCACTCAGAGGTGTTCGTTTTCAGGAAGGACAGTTGCAATTAACCCACTCCGAATTTAAAGATTCGCCGTTAAATAAGGATACGCTTTTGTTTTCCGGACTTAATTTAGGCGTTCGCCGGATTTCTGCCCTTGGCGATTCCCTTGATGTCAGACTTGAGCAGTTGGAGTTTTCTGAAAAAAGTGGATTGCGTGTGGAGAGTGGCCAGGGGAATCTGCGCATTCGCCCGGACAGGTTTGATATAGAAAACTTTTCGTTGCAAACCCGGAATTCCCGCATGGAACTGAAGCAGGCTGATTATCGAAATGATTCAGATGCAGAATCATCCGGTCCTCATTTCAATGCAGAAGTGAAAAGAGTTTATTTGTCTTTTGAAGAGTTGGCACTTTTACTTAAAGACATTCCCCCGCTTGAAAAGAATTTTCACTTTTCGGGAGATATATCCGGCTCTTTTAACCGGCTCAAGGGGGAGAATATTCTTGCATCATTGGGTGAGCATACCAGGATGGAGGCCTCTTTTGACCTCACAGATCTCTCTGATCTGCATGAGACTTTCATTTTCATGGACATCAAGAGTCTTCAGACCACAGCCAATGCCTTTGGCGACGTTCTCCAGAATTTGCAGGAGGATGAAGCCAGTCTCCCGCCGATGCTTTCAAAACTGGGAACTGTCAGGTATTCGGGTAATCTGACCGGTTTCCTGAATGATCTGGTGGCTTATGGAAGTTTTCAGACCGGTCTGGGCCGGATGAATACCGACCTCAGTATGCGTTTGGAATCGGATAACTCTTTGTCGTTTAGCGGCAATTTAAATACGGAAGGTTTCCGGGCAGGTGAATTTTTGGGCATGGATGAGAGTATGGGGAAGCTTACCATGAACATGGATGTGAGTGGCAAGCGGCGCAGCGCCACTGACTATTCGGCCTTTCTGGAAGGAACAATTGATTCATTAGAGTGGAACAATTATACTTACAGGGATGCTGAAGTTAACGGTGAGTTTTCCTATCAACGATTTGACGGATCAATTGTATTGGATGACCCGTATGGGAATTTTCGTTTTGATGGTGAAATTGACGGTTCGGAGTCGTTGCCCCGTTTTCATTTTCGCGCCCACCTTGAGAATGTGATGCCTGACCGGCTCAATATTTTTCCGGAAATGAAAGACGGGGTCATCACCATGTCTGTGGATACCGACCTTGAGGGAAACAGCCTTGATAACTTGGCTGGAGAAATGTCCGTGACCGATGGCCTCATCTTTACCCCCGAAGCATCGATTGAGATCGATACCATGCAGCTTCGTGCTTTCGAGGATGAAGAAAAAAATGTTCAATTGAGTTCTGATTTTGTGGATGGTAGATTATCGGGGCAATATAACTTCAGTAAGTTTGAGGACTCTTTTATGGATATGGTTGCTCATTTTCTGCCCTCTGTCGCTGGTCGCGATCCTGTGGATGACCTTCCCCTGAACAGGTTTGATTTTGATTTTGATTTTAAGGGGTTTGATGATATTGCTGCTCTTTTTGCTCCTGGGTTGAATGTTGCTGCTGATGGTAGTGTGAAAGGCAGCGTTGATTCGGAGAATCATTTTTTGAATATAGATGCGGCTTTCGATCATTTTCAGTATAAAGGCAGCCGGGCCCGGGGAATTGAATTTCACGCCAATGCAAATGACGGGGAAGAACTGGAGCTTGTTTCACGAGCATCGGAAGTCAGTCGTCAGAATCTTTTCACCCTTTATAACTTTTCTGTTCACCACAAGGCCAGCCGGGACACATTAGGAATGAATCTTTTCTGGAATAACTGGGGTGAGATCACTAATAGCGGAGCTATTTATACCGAAACCTCATTTAATCGTGATAAAAAAGACAAGTTCCGTTTTACAAGCCGGGTAGAACCTTCTTCCGTTATTTTAAACGATTCCGTATGGAATATTAGTGAAGCAAAAGTCATGTACACCCCTGAGCTTTTTAGTGTGAGTGGCCTGGATGTCTCTCATGCCGATCAAAAGCTGGGGCTTGATGGTTTTCTGCACCGGGAATCGATGGACGGGTTGCGACTGGAAATGGACAATATTGATCTTTCACAGATTTTTGATGCAGACCAGACATCTGAAGATGTGAAAACGCCTTTGCGTTTTGGTGGTATTGCCGATGGTAGCATTGAGTTGAAAGATTATTACCGTTCTCCTTTGTGGTCGGCAAATTTTTCTGTGGCCGATTTCAGCTTTGACGGCGATACCCTCGGTTTTTTTACTGTAGGTTCTCAGTGGGATCGGGAAGAGGAAGCCCTTGCTGTGACCACCTCTGTGAAAGACGGAGCTGAGACACCCCTAAATGGGGAAGGTTACATCAATCCGCAAGAAAATGAAGTTGATATAGGCCTTGATCTTGACGGCTTTAATATCTCTTTCCTGGATACCTGGGTTGGCAATGTGATTCAGGATTTAGATGCCAACACATCGGGCGAGCTTTTCCTGTCAGGTCCGTTGGACAAACCTTACCTCACAGGGAAGGTCAATGTGGATAGTGGAGAGTTTGATGTGGACCTATTGCAAACCAGTTACGAAGTTCAAGATTCGGTGTGGTTTTATCCGAATGAGATCCGGTTTGGAGATCTTCGTGTAATTGACCGATATGGTGAGGAAGGCCAATTCAGCGGATCCATATATCACGATGGATTTGCCGATATGATCTACAATTTGCAATTGGATATCAATGATATGTTGGTGCTTAATACAGGCCCCGAGGATAATCCTTATTATTACGGAAGTGTTTTTGCCAGGGGAAACATGCATGTTTCGGGGGCTTCAGAAACTGTGGAGTTGAATATAACCGGGGAAACGCTGGGCGATACGCGTTTCTTTATTCCCATGGCTGATACGGAAGAGGCCGTACAAAACAATTTTATTCGCTTTGTTTCCCCACAGGAAAATTCTGGAAGTCGTTTTAAGGAAGATGAAAGAGAAGAGTCCGATTATCAATTGGATATGACGGGAACTGAAGTGAATATGGAAATTGATGTGACTCCGCAGGCGCGCGTTGAGATCATTTTCGATTCAACCATAGGCGACCTTTTGAGTGCACAAGGGCAGGGCAATATTCAGATACAGATCGACAGGCAGGGCAATATCAACTTTTTTGGTGATTACGAGATTGAACAGGGAGAGTATCTCTTCTCCCTGCAAAATCTTGTTAATAAAAAATTTGCCATTAACGAGGGCGGAACCGTCTCCTGGCAGGGCGAACCCTACAATGCACAAATTGACCTCACTGCGGTTTACCAGTTGAAGGCGTCCTTGTCGGATTTGATCGGGCCGATGGCTGAAACCAGCACATCAGCAAGCGATGATGATATGCAACGTCGAATTCCCATTCATTGTAATTTGATGCTGGAAGGTCCTTTGGAGCAGCCCGGAATCAAATTTGGGATAGAAGCCCCCACTTTGAGTGAAAGCCGGGAAAGTTATATGCTGGATTTTATTTCCTCTGAAGATGAGATGAACCGGCAGGTTTTGTCTTTGTTGGTTCTCAATCGATTTTATACACCCGATTATCTGCGAATGGAGAGTGATGCCGGAATGCAAACAAATAATGCTGCCCTGGTCACTACCACCGAAATGCTCTCGAACCAATTGAGCCGTTGGTTGTCTACTATAAGCAGCGATGTGGATGTGGGGGTCAGTTATCGCCCCGAAGATAACATCTCAAGTGAGGAAATCGAAGTGGCCTTGTCTACACAAATGTTCAACAACCGGGTGACGATCAATGGCAACGTGGGGTATGGGAAATATCAGACCAATACCAGTAAAATGGTGGGAGACTTTGATATGGATGTGATGCTCAACCGCAGCGGAACCATTCGGGCCAAGGCTTATACACACTCCAATGACGATGTGATCTACGAAACTTCACCTACCACGCAGGGAATCGGTATCTCTTTCAAAGAAGAGTTTAATAGTTTTAAAGAACTTCTTGGAAAATACTGGAATGCCATTTTTAACAATGAACAGTAACCAGTTATCAGTAACCAGTTATCAGTCACCAGTTATCAGTCACCAGTTATCAGTCACCAGTTATCAGTTATCAGTTATCAGTGAACTGCTAACTGTTGACTGCTAACTGATCACTGTTAACTGTTGTTTGCTGCTTCCTGATCGAGCAACCAAAATGTTTTGTCCGGGTCTGTCAGCGCTGCCGGGTTTTTTTCATAACCGTCTCGCTTATTGATGATCTCGTCCACTTTATTGGCTTTTTTGGCACCTGTGACGAGGAACATGATGTTTTCGGCGTTGTTGATCACATTCCCTGTCAGGGTGATGCGTTTCTGCCCGGATTGGGGATGAGTTCCGATTTCACACCACTTGTCCGAGTGCCATAATGAGATTTCATTAGGGAATATGGATGCGGTATGGCCGTCATCTCCCATTCCCAGCATGATGACATCAAATTGGGGAAGGTTGTTTTTCCGCGGCAGTTCTCGTTGTAAAACAGCAATATAGTCATTCCTGGCTTCTTCGGGGGGCAGTTCTCCTTTTATGCGGAAAATGTTTTCGGGATTTATGGGCAAATGATTGAAAAGATGGCTGCGGGCCATGTTGTAGTTGCTTTCTTTGTGATCAGGAGGCACGCACCTCTCGTCCCCCCAGAAAAAACGTATTTTATCCCAGTCGAGGATGTTTCGGTATTCCTGAGTCAACATGTCAAAAATGGCTTCGGGGGTGCTTCCGCCTGCCAGGGCAATGTTGACCGGACCCTCTTTTTGGTTTTGCAACGTCATCAGGCAATCGCCAAAAAAACGTGTCAGTTGATCTTTGGAGTAAAAAATTTTTGTTTCCATACCTTTTACAGTTATCAGTGACCAGTTATCAGTAACCAGTGGGGGGGCTCTTTGGTCACTGTTTACTGCTTACTGCTGACTGTTTATAGTTCACAATAATATCCATCCGAAAGATTTTTGCAGGGATAACGCCAGGTCATGTTTCCTTCAATGAGTTTATCGCTTACATCGGGGCCCCATGTTCCGGCAGGATATCCGTGCATCTTGATTTCGGGGTATTTTTGCCAGGTTTTCATTATCGGGTCGATGAATTTCCAGGCTGCTTCTACGGCATCGCCTCTTGAATAGAGGGTGGGATCGCCCAGCATGCAATCCAGCAGAAGACGCTCGTACGCCGAGGGCAGATAAGTATCGCCCAGTTCTGAATAATGGAAATCCATGTTGACATCCTGGACCCGGAAACCAGCGCCCGGGACTTTCATGCCAAATTTCAGCAAAAGACCTTCATCGGGCTGGATGCGTATAACGAGCTGGTTTTGCTGGCGGATGATATCCGGATCGTCCGAAAACAAGTGATGGGGGGTTGACTGAAAATGTATGACAATTTCCGTTACCCGCGTGGGGAGCATTTTCCCCGTTCTTATGTAAAAGGGGACACCTGCCCACCTCCAGTTGTCAATGAAGAATTTCATAGCCACGAAGGTCTCTGTCCGCGAATCGGGTGATACACCTGGTTCTTCGCGGTATCCTTTCACTTCTTCCCCCCTCATTTTGGACGCCATGTACTGGCCGCGAATGACATAGTCTTCTACTTGTTCTTCCGGAATGGG
>JBNJDH010000101.1:0-9621 GCA_051744695.1 Bacteroidota bacterium
ACACTGATCATCGTGCTCTTTTTACTGACTTCGAATATCTATTTGATGATTTTCCTCGCGGCTGATTTTCTGCTGAGGGCCATTGATCGTCCCAAACTGAGTCCATTGGCCATTACGGCAAAAGGTATGGCGGAGACTTTTTCGTTTCGCCGGGAAATGATCAATGCCGGCCCCAAGTTGTTTGCCGCACGCATTGGCTTATTGTTTAGTGTGGCCATTGTGGTTTTGACATTGACCGGCAGTGTCACCGCATCTTTTGTTTTGGCCGGGGTGTTGGGGCTGTTTTCATTCCTCGAATCGGCTTTCGGGTTGTGTGTGGCTTGTAAGGTGTATCCGTTTGTTTACCGGTGGGTTTATATCTCCTCCAACTGAATGTATCACATCTTTAAATACCGTTGCATCGCAGTCATTGGTAACGAAGTGAAGCAATCTCCCACTGTTTGAACAAATTCTCCGGACAATAGTGATTTTCAAAAACAATACCAACAACTAAAAAAGTCATTGTGAGATAATTTTTTAACAAAACGGACAAGCCGCTGCAGGGTTAAACAAGAAAAGGAACTTTCCCAAATGGGAGGGTTCCTTTTTTAATATTTGTAACAAAATTTTCAAACGATTTTGTTCTGTCGTTGTTTATAAGTACCTTGAAATCGTCAATTAATAATAAAGAGGTGGCATTTTTAACACTTCTTTAAACTTTGGGTATGCACAGATTGTTCAGAAAATTGACCCATGACCGGGAATGGCTTATGGCCATTCGCGTTTCCGCATTGTTTCTTTTTATTGGAGGTCTCTGGATCATTTTCAGTGATTATCTGGTATCATCCTTTGTGGAAGATCCCATGTTACGGGCTCGTATTCAGTCGTGGAAGGGAGTATTTTTTGTTTTTGCGGTGGCCCTTCTTTTGCTGTTTATCATAAAAGGGTATTTGCGTCGCAATCGCAAATTGGCCCGGTCCTTACAATTGAGCGAGGAGCGTTTTCGATCCATCATTGAGAAATCGGTGTCAGGGATATGTATAACCAACAGGGACGGGGCTTTTGAATTTGTTAATCCTGCATTTTGTCAGATATATGGCTATGCCTCAAAAGAATTACTTGGCCAATCCATCACGATGTTGCTAAAACCGGGAGATCGCGACCGGGCTCTTGAAGTGCATCGCAGGTTATTTGATGAGCCCGATCAGGCTCGCGGATTATGGGACGTTTATGATAAGAATCATGAACATCATAAAGTATTTGTGGAAACCGTACCTATTGTGTGGTATAATGAGGAACCCCGGCTGGTTACTTTCGTCAGTGATGTCACACGACAGGTGCAGGCAGAAAATGCACTTCGCCGGAGTGAAAAGAAGTACCGCACCATGATGGAGACCCTTGATGTCCCCATTTTTATTACCGATGATGAAGGCCTTATCAAATATGCCAACCCGGCTTTTAAAGAGCGGTTTGGCGCTGTTGAGGAAACATATTGTTATCAACAGGTGGCTGGCAGGGATCGTCTTTGTCAGTGGTGCCGTGAAATCAATTCTCTAAAACCGGGAGAAAAGCATGAGAGAGAATTTCACAATCCGGTGGATGATCGCCATTACCTGGTGATCATGACAGCTGTGGAGTATGAAGCGGGGGAGCGACGCCGAATGATTGTGATGCGCGATCTCACTCAGATCATTAAAGCCAAAGAGCGTGCAGAGGAGAGCGACCGGCTGAAAACGGCTTTCCTTGCCAATATGAGTCATGAAGTACGGACACCGTTGAATGCCATCCTTGGTTTATCTGGGGTGTTGAAAGATGAAACCCTGCCTTCTGAAGAAAAGGGACGATTCATCGATCTCATTAATCAGAGCGGACTTCAGTTGCTGAATATTATTGACGATATCGTGGATGTGGCTCGTATTGAGCAGGGAAATTTGCGTGTTTCTTTGGAGATGATCGAGATTCAGCCCCTCCTTCGGGAAATCATGGATGTGATGAAACTGGAACTTTCCGATGGCAGCAAACCCGACCTCGAGTTAAAGATGCACAATCATTTGCCTGCAGATCAGCGGGTGAATGCTGATCCTCTCAGGCTGAAGCAGGTATTGATGAACCTTATTGGAAATGCCATTAAATTTACCCGCAAAGGGTATGTAGATGTGGAGGTATTTGGGAACGGTCAAAACGAAATCGTTTTTGATGTGACTGATACCGGCAAAGGCATACCTCCTGAAAAGCTGGATGTCATCTTTGAACGATTCAGACAGGTGGATGAATCGACAACCCGCGTGGCTGGTGGCAACGGCCTGGGACTTTACATCAGCAAAAACCTTGTTCAGCAAATGGGAGGAGAAATCTCTGTAAGTTCCACCCCCGGGGAAGGGAGCGTTTTTTCAATTAAATTGCCATACCTTAAATAATTTTCCACTCTTGTATGATTTTTTAAAACCACAAAAAAAGGAAATCCATGAAAACCGTAAATTTCTTTCTACTGGCAGTCGTGTCGGTTTTGCTTGCTGCATGTGCGACCCTTCCCGGAGAAAAACCCGATGATAAAGTGATTATTGGATATGTTTTCCCCGGTGAGAGGGTCATATCTCCTGATGAGGTTGATGCCACCAAGTTGACGCATATCAATTTCGCATTTTCAAGAATAGAAGATGGACGGCTTGTAGAGGGATACGAAACCGATTCGGCCAATTATGTTGTTCTCAATAAGCTTAAAGCCAACAACCCTTCTTTGAAAATATTGGTATCGGTCGGTGGTTGGGGCTGGTCAGACGGCTTTTCGGATATGGCCCTTACACCTGAAAGTCGTGAACGGTTTATTAAAAGTGCTGTTCGCTTTCTCAAAAAACACGATATTGATGGGCTGGACCTGGATTGGGAGTATCCGGGATTGCCGGGGGCGGGGAACGTGCACCGTGGCGAGGACAAAGAAAATTTTACCCTTCTTCTTAAAGAATGCCGGGAAGCCCTTGATACAATGAGTGGCAAAAAGGATTATTTGCTGACCATTGCAGCAGCTGCCCAGCAAGAATATCTGGACAATACCGAAATGGGAGAGGCGGCCCGGTATCTTGATTTTGTCAACTTAATGACTTACGATATGACCGGCGAGTGGGATGACACCACCGGCCATCATGCCGGACTGTTTTCTTCTTCTCATTATGAAGACGGGGCTTCGGTGGCCAAAACCATCAGGATGTTTCGGGATGTGGGGGTGCCCTCCGACAAAATGGTTGTCGGCGTTCCCTTTTATGGCCGGGGATGGAGTCGTGTGCCAGCTGAGAATAACGGGATTGGGCAACCCGGCGAAGGAATTGGCGATGTCCGGTTCTGGTATGAGGATATTGTTAAGGAATTTATCCCGGATCCCGATTATGAAAGCTTATGGGATGAATCGGCTCAGGCGCCTTACTTGTATAGCAGAACCGACAGTGTTTTTATAACCTATGAAAACCCCCGCTCTATAGCCCGGAAGTGCCGATTTATAGAGGAAAATGATCTAAAAGGGGCCATGTTCTGGCAATATTTTACCGATCAGGATGAGGAGCTGCTATCCGCTATCTATAATGGTCTTTATTGATTTTCCGGTAACAAAATCTTGTTTTTTTACGTAATGCAAGGATTATAGAATCAAACTAAGTTTCACAGGGGGAATTCATGGACATTACTTCAAGGATCTTGTTGTTAAACAACAAACCACAACTGGCGCATGACCTTCAGCAATACCTTCTGCGTGAATATAGTCATGTCGACTGTCTTCACGAGAGTTCGCGGGCATTTTCGCGTCTGGCGGGGGGGCAATATGACCTGCTGGTCCTTTCCAACCATCTGAATGATATGGAGGGAATTGACTTCATTCGTCTGCTGAAAAAAGAAGCTGTTTCTGTTCCTTTTGTAATGATCGCCGGTGATACTGATATTCGTCAGGCTGTCGAGGTCATGAAGGAAGGGGCTGAGGAATTTCTGCAATGGTCTGATGATACACAGTCCTTTTTCCCTTATATAACAGAGGTTGTTCGAAAAGCCGTCCATCAAAATGTAAAGAACCGTTTTTTTTCCGACAAAGAAATGTTGTATCAAACTTTGTTTGAAAACCTCCGTGATGCTGTTTTTCTGCACTTGGTGGATGAAGAAACCGGTTTGCCGGGGCCTTTTGTTGAAGTGAACCAGGTGGCCCGTCGACGTTTAGGGTATACCGAACAGGAATTTGCAGGCATGACGCCGGCCGATATTGATGAGCCGGGAGTTGTGAATATGAATAAAGTTATGTCGGAGCTTTTTAAAAGGGGCTCGACGATTATTAAAACCCGTCATGTTGCCAAAGACGGACGAAAAATTCCCACCGAGATCAACTCCCGTCTTTTCGATTTTAAAGGGAAAAAAGCAGTTCTTTCAGTGGCCAGGAATATCTCTTCCCAGGAAAAGGTGCTTGAGGAGTTGAAAAACAGTGAGCTCCGTTTTCGTTCCATTATAGAAAAATGCATCATTGGCATCTGCATTACAGATGAAAATGGCTTTTTCGAATATGTAAATGATGAATATTGCCGCATTTACAATTATGACCCGGAGGAGATGTTGGGAAAGCATTTTACAATGGTCGTGCCTGAAGAGAGCAAGCAGATGCTTTCTGAGCTGCATGAGGATTTTATTAACAACGGCCGGGAGATGAAAGGCGACTGGACTGTTGTTGATAAACATGGCCATAAGAGATTTGTGGTGGCCGATGCTGCCCGCATTACAGAGACAAATGGGCGTTACCGGAAGGTCACTTTTGTAGAAGATGTAACCTCAGAAAAATGGGCCCAGCAGGAGCTTGAATTAAGCGAAGCCAAGTACCGGGGCATGATGGAAAATCTTCAGGATCCAGTCTTCATAAGTGACAAAGACTACCGCATCATATACGTGAATAAGGCATTTAAAAAGCGTTTCGGAGAGATTAGCAACAACACCAAATGCTACAGGCAGGTTTTTGGCGAAGAGAAGCCCTGTCCATGGTGTTTGGACGCTGTACATAACATGTCGAAATTCCGGAAAAGACTGGAAAAAACTATAAATAACCGGGTCTATCAGATTACAACCGCACCTATTAGTTTTCAAAATCAGTATGAGGCAAAAATGACCATCATGCGGGACGTGACCAAGATCGTAAAGGCTCGCCATAAAGCCCAGGAAAGCGACCGGCTCAAGTCGGCCTTCCTGGCTAACATCAGTCATGAAATTCGTACGCCCCTAAACGCTGTGCTGGGATTTGCCAATCTTCTGAAAGATGAGTCCATTACCCGGGACGAGACCATGATGTATGTGGATATGATCAATGAAAGCAGCAATCACCTGCTTCAGGTGATCGACAACATCATCGAGTTCTCATTCATCGATTCCGGCCTGGTGAATGTAAAATCCGTAAAAATCGAACCTCAACAGTTTCTAGATGAGTTGCACCGTGAGATTGGGGGGATGCAGCGAAAGATGGAAAAAGACTACCTTCAGGTTACCACATACAATCAATTGCCTGATGGTTTTAATATTTTCAGCGATGATGTACGGTTGAAGCAGATTTTGATCAATCTGTTGTCAAACGCTGTGAAATTTACTGAACGAGGGGGGGTTACCCTTTCGGTGTTTTACACTGAAAACAAATGGGTGGTTTTTTCAGTCAAAGATACCGGAATTGGCATTCCTGAAGAAAAACATGAGGTGATTTTCAGGCGTTTCCGTCAGGGAGACGAAAGTCGTACTCGTATGTTTGGCGGCAATGGCCTGGGCCTGGCGCTTAGTAAACACCTGGCCCAGATGCTGGGCGGCCACATCACGGTTGACTCCGAACCCGGGAAAGGATCAGAATTTCGATTATTTATTCCCGAGATATTAGATGAATCATTGGCCCGGGCCCTCTCTGTTGATTTTGTAAGATAAGCGGGGGCAAACGATCAAAGAAGTTCTTTGTTAATTTTTTCTGCCAGTTTGATGTCTCTTTCTGTTATTTCTCCCACATCATGGGACATTAGTTTCACTTTGACTTTTTTGTAAGCAAATATTTCTACATCAGGGTGATGGTCGGCTTCTTCTGCCATGGGTGTGATTTTGTTCACAAAATCTACGGCATCAACAAAGTTTTTCCTGATGAAGGTCCGCGTAAGCTGACCGTTTTCGATGGTCCAGTTTTCAGGGAGATCCATAATTCTTAAATTTTATTGTGTTGGAATTTCGTTTTGTATACTAGTTGAAACAACTTTTCAGGCTCTTTTGTTTTGGATGAGCAGCTTTGATCCGGAAGGGAAGTGCCATCTTAACTAATGGTGATTACCCCTGATATTAGGGTCATCCCGGTTTTGTATCAAATTCAAGAGGAGGTTCATTGTTGGATTTTAACAAAAATTTGTAACTTAAACATCTATTCAACATAGAACATTTTCATATGATCCAGGCCATAATCCGATTTAGTGTCCGCAACAAGTTGATGGTGTTTCTGTTTACTGCCACGATTGCTGCTCTTGGAATTTTTTCACTGACGCGCATTCCCATTGGTGCCACCCCTGATGTAACCAACAATCAGGTGCAGGTGATCACCACTTCCCGCAATCTCTCTACCCTGGATGTGGAAAAATTTCTGACTTCCCCTGTTGAGATGGAGATGGCCAATTTGCCAGGGGTTCAGGAGATCCGGTCTGTTTCTAAGTTTGGTCTTTCGGTGGTCACCATTGTGTTTGATGAAAGCATGGGCACTTATCTTCCCCGTCAGTTGATCGCGGAAAAGATTGAATCTGCTTCGGAAAAGATTCCCGAAGGGTTCGGAAAACCTTTTATGGGGCCGGTAAGTACAGGATTAGGGGAAATTTATCAGTACACCCTTGAGGTGAAGCCAGGTTACGAAGATCGATACAATGCAATGGAATTGAGGTCGATACAGGACTGGGTTGTGCGACGTCAGTTGTCGGGTGTCGAGGGTGTTGTTGAAGTAAATACCTGGGGTGGTCATTTGAAACAGTACGAGGTCTCAGTGGATCCCTCTCTTTTGAAAGGCCTGGATGTGACACTGGGACAGGTTTATGAAGCTGTTTCAAATAACAACAGTGTGGCGGGAGGTGACTACATCGAACGATCCGGTCAGAGTTATTTTGTTCGCGGGGAAGTCTTGGTTGAAAATCTTGAGGATGTCCGAAATATTGTGGTCGAAAACCGGAAGGGGGATCCCGTTTTGGTTGAAGATGTGGCTGAGGTCCGCTTTGGACGGGCCAATCGTTTCGGGGCCAGTACTGGCAACGGAGAAGGAGAGAAGATAATGGGGCAGGTGATGATGCTCAAAGGAGCCAATCAAAATGCCGTGGTCAAAAAAGTTAAAGATCGGGTTGAGGAGGTGCAGCAATCTCTTCCCGAAGGAGTCTACATCAATCCGTTTCTTGACCGCAGTGAACTCATCGGACGAACAACATCGACCATTGCCGGAAACCTGATCATTGGTGCCCTCATCGTGATTTTCGTGGTTGTTTTGTTGCTTGGATGCTGGCGTTCCGGTCTTGTGGTGGCTTCTGTTATTCCCCTTAGTTTGTTTTTCGCCATTTCATTAATGTATTTGACCGGCATAGATGCCAATCTCATGAGTTTGGGAGCCATAAATTTCGGAATTATCATAGCCGGGGCGGTGCTCATTGTCGAATACATTTCCTATAAGATACGGATACGCCGGGAAGGGCTTTTAAGGCTTGAGGCAGACAAACGACTTCGTGCCCGGGATGCACTGACCATTGACGGGGCCTCCAAAACGATGAAATCTGCGGTCTTCGGGCAAATCATTATTATCATCGTATTGATTCTTTTGCTTACTCTTGGGGGTGTTGAAGGGAAAATATTTCGCCCTATGGCGCTGACATTTAGTTTCTCCCTCCTTGGTGCCATGGTGTTTGGGTTTACCTTCGTGCCGGCTGCTTCTTCTCTTTTTATTAAGGCTCCATCCCAGGAAAAACGCACCCTCTCTGACCGTTTAATGGCCTTTCTCTATAAGTTGTATAAACCGACCATCAGTTGGGCTCTTTCCCATCAAAAGGCAGTGATCATAACGGCTGCAGTATTGATCGGGGGGACAGGCTTTTTGTTTTCCCGCATGGGAGCAGAATTTGTCCCCACTCTGGATGAAGGAAATTTCGTGATTCAGCCGGTTTTGGAAACCGGTACCAGTATGGAAGAGACCATTGATGTCATGACCCGCATTGAAAAAATCGTCGGTTCTTTTCCCGAAACCCGCCAGGTGGTCAGTCGCATTGGAGCTGCCGAAGTGCCCACCAACCCAATGTCTATGGGGGAGGCGGATGTGATCATCACGCTGAACGATAAAGATGAATGGGAGACAGCCGAATCGAAGGATGAACTGGCTGATCGTTATAAAGAGCGGATTGTTGAAAAAATTCCCGGCATTGAGATCCACTTCACACAGTCCATTGAGATGCGTTTCAATGAATTGATCACGGGGGTTCGTGCCGATCTGGCCATTAAGCTTTTCGGCGATGACCTGAATGTACTCAACAGCCGGGGACAGGAGATTAAGGAACTGATGCATGATGTACCCGGGGCAGCCGATATTGTGTTGAAAAAGACCACCGGTTTGCCTGAGATGCGTGTGCATTACAACCGGAAAAAACTGGCCTCTTACGGACTGAATGCGGCAGATATTAATGAAGTGGTCCAGGCTGCTTTTGCCGGAACTTCTGCAGGGACCGTTTATGAAGGCGAACGTCGTTACGATCTGATGGTGCGGTATCAGGAAGGTGCCCGGGAATCGATTGATGACCTTCAGAATACCGATATTTCCCTGCCGGAAGGGGGGCGCATCTCGTTGAAGGAAGTGGCCGATGTAGAATATGCCAATGGCCCGGCTCAGATAACCCGCGAAGATGCACGTCAACACATCGTTGTTGGAGTCAATGTCAGGGGACGTGACCTCGAGTCTGTTGTTGAGGATGCCAGCAACAGGATAGAAGAAGAAATTGATATCCCAGCTGGCTATGATCTGGAGTACGGAGGTCAGTTCGAAAATCTTCGAAGTGCCCGTAAACATTTAATGGTGGTGATTCCCATAGCTCTGATAATGATTTTTATCTTGTTGCATTTTGCATTCAGGGATTTTCGTCTGGCTTTGCTGGTCTTTTCGGCGATCCCTTTGTCGGCTGTTGGTGGTGTTTTGTTGCTATGGCTGAGGGATATGCCGTTTTCCGTTTCAGCCGGGGCAGGATTTGTCGTTTTGTTTGGGGTGTCAGTCTTCAACGGCATTGTGTTGATTGAGCATTACAGAGAGCTCAAACAATCGGGTGTGGAGAATTTGAGAGAAAGGATTATGAAAGGAGCCAAACAACGATTAAGACCTGTATTGCTGACGGCCACAACCATGGCATTCGGGTTCTTTCCTATGGCCTTTTCTTCGGGGGCGGGGGCGGAGGTTCAGAGACCCCTTGCCACTGTGGTGATCGGAGGGGTGGTGACGGCCACTTTGCTGACACTGGTGGTTTTGCCCGTTTTATACTGTATAATGGAAAAACCTTCAAAATATACCTATCGGATTATGCCCGACTGGTTGCCGGTTTTATTGTTGTTTCTTTTACCGGCTTCGCTGAGTGGACAGCGTCCTGTTTCTCCGGATGAAGCAGT
>JBNJDH010000102.1:0-9598 GCA_051744695.1 Bacteroidota bacterium
GGTTGATTGAAGAAAGTTTCTGGAAAAGGGTGAAGCCGCTGTTGGAAGACATGTAGGAGGTTAGGCAAGTAGGCAATTAGGTCAGTAGGCAAGTAGGTCGGTAGGTCAGTAGGTCGGTAGGTCGGTAGGTCGGTAGGTCAGTAGGTCGGTAGGTCGGTAGGTCATTAGGACACCCGCTGGGCGAAGTCTGTGACCCCGCTGGGCGAAGTCTGTGACTTCGTCCTCTATTAAAGCAAACCAGGGAATTGTTCGCATTAAAGTATCACTTCCTGTGAAGCCTTATCATTAGAGAAAAAATTGCTGGCCAATAACTCCCTTCCTCAAGAATTTGTAGTCAGCTTGTTTTCAACTCCAGCCTGAATGTTTTGAATCTCTGATATCCATTGCCGAATTTCAGGGAACTCATCGCATATCAATATCACACACAACGAAAATTTACCACTATGCAAAAGATCATTTTAAGCTGTTTGGTCCTGCTCTCGATAGTCGCTTGCAATCAAAAGAACAAGGACTACGAGGAACTGGCCGAAAAAATGAAAGAGGAAAGTTCCATCTCTTATACCAAAGAAAAAGCTGTTGAGATTGTCCGTACCGGTTTTAACGCCGGTGACAGTTATGGCGAAGTATGGATCCGCGATTACAACACCTTTATCGAACTATCTGCCGAAGTTTTCCCCCCCGATTCTCTGAAAGAGAACTTGTTGGTCTTTTTCCGCCTTCAGGGTGATGACGGGAATATTGTGGACGGCTTCATTCCCCGGGACCAAACCGGCGGAGGTTATGATTACATCTATTCCGATCTGGAACCCCGTTATGCCGGGCATAAGAATACCGTGGAAACCGATCAGGAGTCATCCCTTGTTCAGACCGTTTACAAATATGTGAAAGCCACTGGCGATCGAGCCATTCTGGATGAAGAAATAGGCGGCCGGACTGTATCACAACGAATGGAAGATGCCTTTGATTTTCTTCTGAATGAAAGGCATTCCGATGAGTATGGACTTCTTTGGGGAGCCACCACAGCCGATTGGGGCGATGTTCAGCCCGAGCATGAATGGGGCGTCTATCTCACCGATGATTCTCACTTGTGCGTGGACATCTATGACAATGCCATGTTCCTGATTGCCCTGGAGAACTTTATGGAATTGGTTCCCGAAAAGAAGGAAGAATGGATGCCTGTGCATGAGCGCATTGCCAAAAACAGCCGGGAAGTGCTTTGGGATGAAGAAAACCAGAAATTTTATCCCCACCGATATCTTGATGATTCTCCTTTTCCGGATGATTTCAATGAAGACGAAATATTTTATCACGGCGGTACGGCTATTGCCATTGAAGCCGGTTTGCTGGATAAGGATGAAATAAAAGCTTCACTGGACCAAATGGTTGAAAATGTGGAGGCTTCCGGGGCCGG
The DNA here is from genome assembly GCA_051744695.1 of Bacteroidota bacterium. Classification (GTDB taxonomy): domain Bacteria; phylum Bacteroidota; class Bacteroidia; order Bacteroidales; family Marinilabiliaceae; genus Marinilabilia. The sequence continues at coordinate 1,412 of JBNJDH010000102.1, forward strand.
TTCAATCGGTTTAACCTTGTATCCGCCTTATCCCGACGGTTTTTTCAAAAACGAAGGGATGTATCCTTATGGTTACCAGAATGGTGGTGACTGGACATGGTTTGGTGCCCGCATGATTCAGCAATTGGTAATTAATGGTTTTGTGGAAGAGGCCTATGAGCATTTGTTGCCCATGACCCGCCGCGTTGAAGAGAATGAAGGTTTTTATGAATGGTACACCGTTGAAAATGAACCCGAAGGTTCCGGCACTTTCCGCGGTTCGGCCGGGGTACTCTATAAAGCCATTGAACTTTTGGAAGAGCGGCTGGATATTCAAACAACTCAGTGAAAGGTTAGGCGGACTCCGCTATGCCAAAAATTTGATATTAAACCAGTGATCAATACTCCGTTAAACCTTGGTAAGTATTTGTTATTAAATAAATAACTCTGAGAAGTTGTTTGTGATAAAATGCAGAAATTCAGTGTTATATGATTCATCTTACCTCTCTGCCGGTAGGCAGGAATCTAAAAATCTAACGATCTATTGAGTGATGAAGGCAGTAAAAAGAATATTTGTGATCGGCATTTCGACTTTGGTGATTCTGACAACAGGGATTGCTCAGTCTGTTGATTATGTGGATGAGGTGGACCCCAATATTGGTTCGGCCCATTCCCGATGGTTTTTCTATACACCTGCGGCTATGCCATTCGGGATGGCCAAACCGGCTCCTTCGACCAACGGGCAGAGTGGAAACAAGTGGGGGTGGGAAGCGGTTGGCTATGATCATCGTCATGAATCCATTGAAGGATTTGTCAATTTTCATGAGTTTCAGATTGGGGGCGTAGCTCTGATGCCTGCAGAAGGTGAGCTGAAAACTGTCCGGGGAAATCCGGACGAGCCCGATTCCGGGTATCGCTCCAGGTTTTCGCATGAAAACGAAGTAGCCCGTCCCGGTTATTATCAGGTTCTTCTTGATGATTATGACATCAGGGCGGAACTGACTTCCACCAAAAGAGTGGCTTTTCACCGTTACACCTTTCCCGAATCTGATCGTGCCCGTATTCTTTTTGACATCGGCCACCGCCAGGGAGAAAGCGGCGAAGTATCAGATGCATTTGTTCACATGACTTCTGAAAAAACGCTTGAAGGTTTTGTTTCAACGCTTCCCGAGTATGTGAAAAATTATCAGAAGGGCGCTCAGGTGAAAATGTATTTTGTTGCTGAACTTGATAAGGCTCCGAAACATGTGGGGAGTTTTATTGACGAACAGGTGAACCCGGGTCATCTTTCCGCTCAAGGGAAAGGTTGCGGGCTATATCTGACTTATGAAACCGAAAAAGATGAAGCGGTCAATGTAAAAGTGGGATTGTCGTATACCAGCATCGACAATGCCCGGGAAAATCTTAATGCGGAGGCCGCCGGACTAGATTTTGATGAGGCAAAAGAAGCCGCAGGTCGGTCCTGGAATGAGATGCTGGGGCGTATAGCTGTAGAAGGGGGAAAAGATGAAGACCGGAAGAAATTTTATACCGGACTTTATCATGCTCTTCTGGGCCGTGGCCTGGCCAGTGATGTGAATGGTGCTTATGTAAAAAACGACGGCAGCATTGGTCAGATCCCTTTATCGGAAGATGGAACGCCTGCCTATCATCATTACAATACCGATGCGGTTTGGGGTGCCTTCTGGAATTTGACGCAGCTTTGGGCCATTGCTTATCCCGAATATCTGAACCAATTTGTGAACTGCCAGCTCGATATATTTGAAGAGACCGGCTGGTTGGCCGATGGCATTGCCACTTCTAAATATGTCTCAGGTGTAGGAACCAATTTTATGGGGCAGGTAATTGTTTCGGCCTACAACAGGGGAATCAGGGGATATGATATTGACCAGGCTTATCGGGCGGTGCGTCGGAACGAATTGGGTGGCCCCATGTACAAACCTTTCGGTGTCGGCAAATTTGATGTGCCCGCCTTTGTGGAGCATGGTTATGTGCCTTTTGTGGATTCAGATGCTTATTATTCAAGAACGTTATCAACAGGTTCTAAATTTTCGGCCTCTCATACGCTTGAGTATAGCTTCAGTGCTTATGCCGCTGCCCAAATGGCAAAATCGTTGGATGAAGAATCCGACTATGATCAACTGATGGAACTTTCCACCGGTTGGGAAAAACTTTTTGATGAGGAGACCGGGTTTATTCGTCCCAAAGATCCTCAGGGGGCGTTTCTTGATGATTTTGACCCCAATGAGGGCTGGCGGGGTTTTCAGGAAGGCAATGCGTACCAGTACACCTTTTATGTGCCGCATGACCCGGCAGGGCTAATTTCCAAAATCGGGCGCGACAGGTTTAACGACCGCCTTGACGACTTGTTTACAAAAGCTGAAGAAACCGCTTTTGGTGGTGGGGATGAAATTGATGCGTTTTCCGGTGTGCAAAATGTTTACAATCATGGCAATCAGCCCAGCCTTCACATTTCCTGGTTGTTTAACTTTTCGGGTGCACCCTGGCTAACCCAGAAATGGGTGCGGCGGATCTGCAATGGTTTTTACGGAACCGGTGGAGTGCATGGCTATGGTTACGGCCAGGATGAGGACCAGGGACAACTTGGTGCCTGGTATGTTTTGGCGGGAATGGGCCTTTTTGATGTAAAAGGCGGGAGTGATTCTGAGCCATCGGTTCAGTTGGGCACGCCCCTGTTCGATAAAGTGACCATCCTCCTGGATCAGAATTATTACCAGGGAGAAATGTTTGAGATTGTTGTGAAGGGCGATCCTTCCACATCTCCCTATATTCAAAGTGCCCGCTTAAACGGAGAGGATCTGCACTCCTTTGAAATCTCCTGGGAAGATCTGACAAACGGCGGAATACTTAAGATGAATGTTGGGGCCAAACCCAACAAAGACTGGGGTACAGAATCAATTAATATAACTGATGGAAATGAATAGATTCAGAGAAACACAACAATATTTGTTACCAAAGAACAAACCGGCTACAAAAGCGGGAAAATATGATATTTACCCCTCTTTTGAGCTCGAACCGGGATTGATCGTCCAGGGCATGCCGGATCTTGCCCGTTATTTATCGGCCTACAAAACTGTTATCATAGATGGCTTTGAAGGAGTATTTTACCGTGGTCTGGGAGATGCTTTGAAATGTGAATTCGGTCGTTTGGGCATTCAATCCTCTTTTCAATTCATTTGGGATGCCCTGAAAGACGAAAAATCCATTGAGGAGATGTTGGCTCCCTTTAAGGGTGGTGATGACCCGGTTTTCGGGAAAAGGACCAATCTTTCCCTTAGCGATTTTTTTGATGAGGATAAGCTGAGTACTTTAAGACCCATTGCTTCGGAAGGGATCAATGTGATTATGGGGCCCGGTGCTTCGCTTGCCAACTGGGACGGCTTCCTTGTCTATGTGGATCTGCCCAAAAATGAGCTTCAATTCAGATCGCGTGCCGGATGTGTAACCAATTTGGGCATGAAAGCACCCAGCGATTCTAAAAGCATGTACAAACAGTTCTATTTTGTGGACTGGGTTGTGCTCAACAAACATAAAAGGAATCTTTTGTCATCAGTCGGCTTGTTTATTGATGCCCAGGATCCCGCTACACCTGCTTTTTTGGAAGGAGATTATGTAAGAAAAGCCCTGAATGATATGGGACGGAATTTGTTCCGCGTTCGTCCGTGGTTTGAACCGGGTGCCTGGGGCGGCCAATGGATTAAAAAACAAATCGATGGTTTGAACAAAGATGTCGTCAATTATGCCTGGTCTTTTGAATTGATCACACCGGAAAACGGGCTTCTGTTTGAAAGCAGCGGCAAACTGATGGAATTGTCGTTTGATTTTCTGATGGGCCACTCGCATGAGGATGTTTTGGGGATGCATGCCTCTCAGTATGAAGCCGAATTTCCCATCCGGTTCGATTTTCTGGATACCTTTGATGGCGGGAATCTTTCCATTCAGTGTCATCCCCGACCTGAATATATAAAAAAACACTTCGGTGAAAATTTCACCCAGGAAGAGACCTATTATTTTCTGGATGCTGCAGATAATGCCAAATGTTACCTTGGTTTCCGGGATGATATTGATCCCGGGGAGTTTGAAAAAGATCTGAAACGCAGTGTCCGTGAAAAAGAGCCCCTCGACATCACCAGGCATGTGCAGGTTTTGAATTCTCATAAGCACGACCTTTTTTTGATCCCACCGGGAACCATCCACGGCTCGGGCGTCGACAACCTGGTCCTGGAGATCAGTACGACCCCGTATATTTTTACTTTCAAAATGTACGACTGGATGCGCCTTGACTTGGACGGGAAACCCCGGCCTTTGAATATTGACAGGGGAATGGAAAATCTGTACTTCGATCGAAAAGGCGAATATGTAAAAGAAAACCTGATTTCTGCACCTCAATTGCTGGATGAAGGGGACGATTGGCAGCTTTTTCACTTACCCACCCACGAAAAGCATTCGTATGATGTTCACCGCTACCACTTTCAGAGGAGGGTAGATGTAGAAACCCGGAACCGGTGCCATGTTTTATCGCTGGTGGAAGGCCAGTCCATTCTTGTGGAAACCCGCGGGGGGATGAAACAGCGGTTTAATTATGCCGAGACTTTTGTGGTGCCCGCGGCAGCAGGAGCCTACCGCATCATTAACGAGGGAGAGGATCAGGCTATGGTTGTTAAAGCTTTTATGAAGTAAGAAAAAGGCATAAGTTGATCAGGCAGAAGGCAGAAGAAATTCGTGGTCAGACAGTAGTTTTAGTTAGAAGTTCTTTAGCTTCCGGCTGGGCGAAGTCTCTGATTTCGTCCTTTTTAACTTGTAGTCCTGGACTACTTTTTATTATTGGTCAGGGATATAAATTTCACATAGTAGGATGTTGATGTTATTTGCTTTTTTTTCATTCATCTTCCCTAAAAAAGATACAAAATATGAGAACAATAAAAGCACTTCAAAACTTGATCCTGACGGGATCTATCATGTTGCTGTCAGGATGCAACGAGTCTACTGATACGCTCTGGGAAATTGGCCATAAGGACAACAGCGCTGAAGAATTTGCCCTGGCCCCCGATGGCTATGACAAATTTTTAGAAAATGATTTCGGATTTGAAGACCGCTCTTTTATTATCGGCGTCTCTCGTGACAGCACCGATTGGCCATATGTGCTTCCCGGTCCTTCGGACACCTGGGGCGGGACCTCCGGCACGGCAGGTTGGCGATCGCATTATCTGAATGTGCTGTTTGGTTTGAAGGATGCCGAAGAAGGTCCCTACACGCTGATTTTGGAGGTGAATGATTACAATCCCGGTCAGGCTCCGCTGGTTCGGATTGCCATCAACGGAGAGTTGTGGAAATATCAGCTCCCTGCCGGGAAGGATACCATTGAAACGCCCGATGCTTCTGCTGAAAAACGATCCTTCACGGCCCGTACAGAAATTCCCCGTGGTCTATTGAAAGAGGGAGGCAACGAAATCACCGTTTCCACCATCCGGGGCTCCTGGCTGGTTTTTGATCAACTAAAACTGGAAGGGCCTTCATCTGTGGAGCTGGAGAAACCCGGAAAGCTCTTTGTCAGGGATGTCAAAGTGGGCGATTATGAAAAAGAGATTGAAGGAGGTCGTTTTCAGCCTCTTTTGGTTGATGTGGAGCATATCGACGGGCAGTCGCCGCTGAAAGTTTTGCTGGATGGTGAGGAGATATTCCGGGAGACACCGGAATCAGGTCGCTACGAGTTTGAGGTTCCCATGCCGGCTGTCGGAGAAGAGATCAGTAGTGAATATGTGATTGAAAGTGATGGTGAAACTTTGCGAAAAGGAACTGTTGAACGGAGTCCGCAATCATTGGTCACCCCTTCGGATTATGTGAACACCATGCGGGGGTCGGCCCATTCCCGGTGGATGATCGCCCCGGGGCCCTGGATGCCTTTTAGCATGGTGAAATTGAGTCCCGACAATCAGGATAAAGGCTGGCAGGCAGGATATGATCCCATTTTTGAAAGCATCCACGGTTTTAGTCACATTCACGAATGGACACTGGCAGGACTACTTACTATGCCGGTGACGGGCCCCCTCGTCACTGAAGAAGGAAGCCAGTCGGACCACGACAGTGGCTATCGTTCCCGCATCGACAAAACCACCGAAGAAGCACCGCTTGGTTATTATAAAGTGGACCTGACCGATTACGGTATAACAGCGGAGGTCACGTCTACCACCCGTTGCGGTTTTCAGCGTTATACATATGCCAATGCCGATACCGGCCGTGTGATGCTCGATCTTTACTTTCCTGCCGAATATGACTTTTTGCTGGATGAAGTGGAGATCACAAAGGTGAGCAGCAATCGCGTGGAGGGATACAGCAAACAACGCACCCCCAACACCTGGTCCGGGGGCATTACGCAGGAATATACGGTGCATTTTGTGGCCGAATTTGACAGGCCAATTGCTAATGTGGGCGTTTGGACGGAAGAAGGAACTCGCCGTGACTCTTCTTTATCCGTTGAAAACCCTGATGATGCCGGCATGTTTGTGGAATTTGATACCCGGGATGAAAAGGTGGTTTCCATGCGGACGGGCATTTCGTATGTCAGTGTGAACAATGCCGCTCTGAATTTGAAAGAGGAGATCTCCGATCCTTTTGGCTGGGACTTTGACGAGGTGGTGGCCTACCACCGGGAAACGTGGGATGAGCTACTGTCCAGGGTTGAGATCCAAAGCAACGACCGCCGGGAGAAAGAGCGTTTTTATACCAATATGTATCGTTCGTTTTGCAGCAGAAACACTTATAGTGATGTGGACGGAAGATGGGTGGATGCCAACGAGGAAATCCGCCGTTTTAAAGACCCTGATAAAGTGGCCCTGGGATGTGATGCCTTCTGGAACACTTTCTGGAATCTGAATCAGTTGTGGAACCTTGCTGCACCAGACTGGAGCAATCGCTGGGTCAATTCACAGCTTGCCATGTACGATGCCCACGGTTGGCTGGCTAAAGGTCCGGCGGGTATGGAATATATCCCCGTGATGGTGGCGGAGCATGAAATTCCTCTGATTGTTAGTGCCTGGCAAATGGGCATACGTGATTTTGACGGGGAAAAAGCCCTTGAAGCGGCTGTGAAGATGCAGACCACGCCCGGCCAAAAGGTGGCGGGTGGTTTTGCCGGAAACCGTGATCTGGAGACTTATCTGGAGCATCAATATGTGCCTGCCGACAAAGGCCGGTATTCCAATTCTCTGGAGTATTCTTTCGATGACTGGACGGTTTCCCAATTGGCTAAATCGTTAGGGGACAAGTCAACTTATGAGACTTTCCGGGAGAGAGGTTATTGGTGGCGCAACACAATCGACGCGGAAACAGGATTTGCAAGGCTCAAAAACAGTGACGGAAGTTGGGTGGAAGACTTTGATCCCTTCCGCAGCGGAGCCAATCATCACTATGTGGAGGGTAATGCCTGGCAGCTTACCTTTTATGTGCCTCAGGATGTGCCTGCCCTGATTGATGCCATTGGGCACGACCGTTTTCTCGAACGTCTGGAATGGGGCTTTAACGAGAGTGAAACCTGGCGTTACAATGCCCCCAGGGACCAATATTGGGATTTTCCCGTGATACAGGGCAATCAACAATCGATGCATTTTGCTTTTCTTTTCAACTGGGCAGGGAAACCCTGGCTCACCCAGAAATGGAGCCGATCGATTATGGAGCGATACTATGGTCATGGAGTCGCCAATGCCTATCTGGGCGATGAAGATCAGGGCCAAATGAGCGCCTGGTTTGTTATGGCCTCGATGGGGTTGTTCCAGACAGATGGGGGAACACGTGCAGAGCCTGTTTATGAAATAGGCAGTCCGCTGTACCCAAGGATCGAGATCGACCTGGGGGGGCGTTTTGGAAGAGGCGAGAAGTTTGTCATTGAGGCCAATAATGTGTCCCGTACAAACAAGTATGTGCAATCGGCCAAACTAAACGGTGAGCCACTAAATAACTTCTCTTTTCCTGCAAGCCAGCTCCTTCAGGGAGGAAAACTGGAGTTGGAGATGGGAGATGAGCCGAATAGGTCGGTAGGTCAGTAGGTCAATAGGTCATTAGTACCTTATCTCTAATTTTGTTGTATTTTTGGGCAAAATATTTTCCAAAGGGTTATCGTAAAATGGCTACGCCATTTATTGTTTGGGGTCCACGAATTACACGAATTTTACGAATTTATACCGCACCATA
>JBNJDH010000103.1:0-9345 GCA_051744695.1 Bacteroidota bacterium
ATGTCTTCTCCTACGGTCGCTTTCAGGTAACCGCCACAGGCTTTTACCGTTTCTTTATCAAACATCCCTATGGCGCCTGAGATGAGCAGGAGGCCGTCAAGTCGTTTCCAGGCCATTCGGCCGATGAGAAAAGCCCGGATATATTCCAGTGCCTGAAATCGGGCCCACAGATTTTTTGGGATCCTGACTTTGTTGATTACGCCGCCGGATATGTTGCAGGAGTTGGCTACCCGCACCACCGCTCCTGTTGCAATGACTTTTTTCCGGGTTTCCTGCAAGAAAGGGCGAACCATCTTGAGCACAGCATCCCGGTCAATAAGGGAATCCACATCCATCGCCATAAAAAGATCACTTCGGCAGATGTTGATGCCGGCGTTCAGGGCATCTGCTTTGCCACCATTTTCTTTATCCACGATCAGGAGTTTTCCCAATGCAGGGTTTGTGGATTTGTAAATCCCTCTTATCGGTTGGCACCCGATTTCATAATCGAAAGGGTAGAATATTTTCTCTAAATTGAATTTGGAGATGATTTTGGCCAGGGTGTCATCTTTGCTGCCATCATTGACTACGATGACTTCCAGTTTGCTGTATTTCAAAGATAAAAGTCCCTGGATGTTGGCCACAATACTCAGGCTTTCATTAAAAGCAGGGGCGATGACAGAAACCGTGGGTGCAAACGGAGATGACAAGCCAGCTTCGGGCATTCCTGTGCGGGTTTTGTGCAAATATTTGCGGAGCTCCATTGTGGCGACAAGTGCCAGTATCAGATAGGAAAGACAAGCCACCAGGGCATAAAGCGCCACGAAGTTGTCCAAATGCGCGTATATGGAAGGAGTAAAACTTATCATAAGTTCAGGCTACGGTGGACAGTGCTTCAAGTTCGGTGGTTTCCAGTTTACTGCTTTGGCCGTGAGTTAGCATGGCCCGGGCCAGATCAATTTTTACAGGGGTGTTTTTTTCGAAGTTGAACCAATTGATCAGTGTTTTAAATGATACATCCGGTATCATTCCGCATGTCTGTGCCAATTTTCTGCGGACGATTGTTGTTTCCATTTCATAATTTTCACCTGCTTTCTTCCACAATTGAGTGTCCAGACAAAAAGCAGCATACCAGACAAGTTCTGCACGCACCTTGGGATCATGATGATTCAACAGGGGATGGGTGATTCCCGGATCTCCCTTTTGACCCCATCGGGCCATTATCCTAAGAGCAAAAACCAGAACCCCTTTATGTCTGGTTTTCAGCCAGAGTGATGCATCAACTTTTTGCTCCCACTGGCTGATCTCCTCGAATAGATGGATTCGGTCCCATGGAGAAAAGGGCTCTTTAAGTTGATTTAAAAATTCAAACGGATCTTTGGATTTGAGAGAGATGATGGCGAGCTGGGCTTCACCCCTTAATTCCAGTTGTTTGGCGTTGATATGCTTTTCGGCAAAAGGAATGGCTCTTTTAAATCCCATTTGTCTTGATTCGCGTAATCCCTGTGCGACTACCCACCAACTTCTGCTTTTCAGCTTTTTGATCAAAAATTTTTCCAGCCCGGCTTTATAAAACAGGGTTTTCAACTTATCTGCATATTCGCCTGTGAAATTGTACATTAGGTAAATGACCGAACTGAACAAGTGCTTTCTGCCTTTTTCCCCTTTCATTATGCAATCATCCAGGGTTGATTTTTCAGGGTAGAAGAGGCATTCGATCAACAGGTCCTGATACTTTTGGGACTTCCTTAGTTTCCTGGCTCTTCCGATGCGATGAAAATATTGCCGGATTAACAGGCCTAAGCTCATAGTGATGACAAGAACCAATAAAATGGAGATCATCAAAACTACGATGGAAATAACCCGGCTTGTAGGGCCTTCGAATAGATCTTTAAGGAGAAATCCCATTTTTTAAAATTTATATTCTATTCCTGCCTGCAACATGAAAACATCCCGCCAATCTCCGGCTGACTGTTCCTCCATGTTGTATTCGGCCAGCAGTCTGGCATAAAAAGATCCGCCAATTCCGAATATGCTATAAACACCTCCCGTGAGACGTGTTGCATCTGTATTTTCTTTAAGTTCAATTTGTCTTTCGCTTCGGTCGGGGTTACTCCCATAGCCCAAATACATATGTATGTAGCTTCGGGGTTCATTTAAATAGCGCCTGATGCTTCCTGTTGCTGAGATGTTGTTGCTGCCCTCCGGAGAATAAAACAGACGCACACCGGGCATCCATTCTCCGATATACTTACTTGTTGAAGCAGAAAAGAAATAGATGTGATCGTCCCAATAAAGATAACGGCCTCCTGCTGAAATTTCCCACCCATTACCGACTCCTGTGTACCATTCTGTGGCACTTCGGTGGGCGGGATAGATAGATGCATCGGAATAGGCGTAATGAATATATAAATAAGAAACCGGACCTGTCAGCGGGTAAATGTCGATCCCTGCCTGGCTTCCGCTTGACTTCTTATCCGGGATATCAAGAATGCCGTAATTGAGACGGGGGATGATTTTAAATTTTTTATCCCCGATGGGCGCCTCCATGGTTGTTGTGTAGAAGTACCTTTCAAAAGGATCATTGAACCATTGAACAGATTGATAAAGAGCGATGGAGCCCGGTAATTTAAACACATCAAGAGATTGTTTGAGTTCAAGTCCTTTTTCATGCTGTGGGTTGATGTCAAGCAGCGTTTCCAGTTCACGTGAGGCTGTCTTGAGCTGACCTAACTCCGCATTAGCCAGGGCAATATAGTAGATCAGGTCTTCATGTTTTTCTTCAACTTGCAGCCCTTCTCTGGCCTGCCGGATTGCGTCATTGTAGTTTTCGTTGGCCACATCAATGGAGGTGAGTGTGACGATGGCATCAACATGTCGGGGGTTTTGTTTCAGAACCTTTTCTATTATTCTTTGTGCCTCTCCGGTGCGCCCTTCCCACCAATAAGTCTGCCCTTCCAGAAACTGTATGTCGGTGTTTTCCTCGTAATCATCTCTTTCTCTGCATAATTCTCTGGCTTTTGAATAATCCCCGTCTTTAGCTACCTGTCTGATTGAATCGGGCGATTGGCCTTCGATTAGGACAGGGAAAAACAGAAACATACAGAGTGTGTAAAGGAAGGGTAGAAATTTTTGCATAATGGCTTTTTTGGTTTGCTTAGTGGGCTCTGATCGTGGGTTGTTGTTCAGGTTTTCTGAGCAGGTAAAAAACCTTTTCATCCAGCGCATTCAACGGAAATGGTTTGGCAATGTAATCATCTGCTCCCAATCGCAATGCTTCCTGAATGTTGTCGTTTTCTGATAGGCCGGAGACCATCAGAATAGGAATTTCCGAGCCCAATTCATTACGAAGATAATGAATCACATCCAGACCGCTGTTTACCGGCATCATTACATCCGAGATGACCAGTTGAAACAGGTTTTCTTTTAAAGCGGCCATGGCTTTTTCTCCATCGGTTACGAGTTTGACTTTGTGGTTGTCATCCAGTAATTTACGCTCGATGATCCGTCCAATCAGTTTGTCGTCTTCTGCTATTAATATATGTGCCATGTTTCTGTGTTTTGAAGAGAAATAATCCGTTATTTGTACTTGGTTTTACGTTCATTGCCTAAAAAAGGTTTCTGGTCAATAAAAATATGTTTTTCGTCAAAAAAAGGTTATAGATCCTGTTGCATTCAATCCGGTTGTCATCCATATCTTTTTAAACTACTATGACGATCGTCTTTATACCTTTTGGATTTCCTTTATTGTCCCCGCCTCCCGTAAAGTATTACGTTAGCGCCTGTCATTGCCCAACAAGTAAGACGATCTATTTTCTTTAGCCAGGCACCAATGAATTACATGCAACATTGTTGCAAAAACCAGGTGGTGTTGTTACTTTTGCAACATGGTTGCAAGAGGAGATGATATTTCACGTTTGTTCCGGAATTATGGCCTTTCGGAAACAGCCATAAGGCGAGAAGTGCTTTATTTGTTGTGGGGCGATGGTGTGGCCCTTACTCAAAAAGAGATTGAAGCCGGGCTTTCTTCTTCCCTCGACAGGGTGACATTGTACCGGAATCTGAAACTTTTTACGGAGAAGGGTATTCTGCATAAGATTGTGATTAATGAAGATACACATAAATATAAGTTAGCGGGGAATTTCCGGCGGAGCGATCACGCTCATTTTTATTGTACACGTTGTCGGAAATTGTTGTGTATGCCGGGGGTGGATGTGGATACCGGTCGTTTGCCGTCCGGCTTTCAGGTTTACTCCACTCGTTTGGTGATTGAAGGGGTTTGCAACCATTGTGCAGCTCGTGAAGGGCAAAGTGATGCCCGACCCGACCAACAGAAAACCCAAAACCGTGAAATTTCCGAGGAAAAATGACATAAGCTTGACAGAAGTTCATTATCCAAGAGAATAAAACCACATGTTGCATGTGAATCCTTTGCCGGCCTTTAAAAATTTTTTTTGTATAAAATTTAGAAGTTTATGAAGAAGACATTATGGATCTCAGCCCTTTTTTTTGCGTTGCTCTTTTTTGCGGGTTGCCGTGGTGGTGATAAAGAGGCCGGGGTTTCGGTGACCATTGAACCTTTGAAATTTTTTGTAGACAGGCTTACAGGTGAGAATGTGGACGTCAATGTAATGGTTCCCACGGGGTCCAGTCCTCAGACTTACTCGCCCACCAGCGGGCAACTGGCCCGGGTTTCTTCGGCCGGATTATATGTTCAGGTAGGGGAGTTGGGATTTGAGAAAGTCTGGATGGAGAAGATCAGGGGATTCAATAAAGAGATGAATGTTTTGAATTTGTCGGAGAATATAGATTTGATCGGAGGCAGTGACCATGACCATGATCATGAGAATCATAATCACTCAGAGGGGAAAGATCCGCATATCTGGATGTCACCCAAAGTGGTCAGGAACTTTTTGCCTCATCTCCGGGATGCTTTGAAGAAAGCTTTTCCCGGGCAAAGCGATGTCATTGGTCAAAATTATCCTGAGCTGTATGATGATGTGGAAAGTCTGGATCGGAAATTTTCCGAATTGGCAGATCAGCTGGACCATAATAAGTTTATGATCTTCCATCCCGCACTCACATATTTGGCCCGTGATTACGGGCTGGAGCAAGTTCCCATTGAATATGAGGGCAAAGAACCTTCTCCCCGAAAGCTTCGGGAATTGATTGATCTGGCCAATGAAGAGGACATCCGGGTCATCTTTATTCAGGCCGAATTTGATGAGCGCAATGCACAAATGGTCAAAGATGCCACGGATGCCAAACTTGCTGTTATCAATCCCCTGGCCTATGATTGGCAGGAAAGTATGGAAGAGATCTATGCTTTGTTTGAAGAACATATGAGTCAATAATTGCTCCCAAAATGTCCCGTTGTTATGGACCAACCGCTGGTTTCAATAAAAGGGGTTTCGGCCGGGTATGATGAAGAACCGGTCTTGCAGGATGTAAACCTGAAGATATATCCCCGTGATTTTATAGGTGTAATCGGCCCCAATGGGGGAGGAAAAACCACCTTATCGAAGGTGCTTCTGGGCATTCTGACGCCCTTTAAGGGCACCGTGGAATATCCTTCAGGCCCTCTTAATATTGGTTATCTTCCCCAGGTTTCTCAGCTTGACCGTTCTTTTCCTGTTTCGGTCGAGGAGGTGATCTTGTCAGGGATGGCCTCTAGAAAATTTTGGTGGCGTGGCATCAAAAAAGAACAGCGCCGGAAAACACAAGAGCTTATGGAAAAAATGGGTCTGAAAGGCTTAGGTGACCGGCCCATTGGTGAATTGTCCGGGGGACAGTTTCAGCGTGCTCTGTTGGCCCGGGCAGTCATTAACGATCCGCAGTTGCTTGTCCTTGATGAGCCCAATACTTTTGTTGATCGCAATTTTGAGGGAGAGCTTTATGAGCTTTTGAGTGACCTCAATAAGAATATGGCCATTTTTCTCATTTCTCATGATATTGGGACAATTTCTTCAATTGTTAAAACCATTGCCTGTGTGAATGGGACATTGCATTATCATCCCTCTAATGTGCTGACGGCTGATGTGCTTAAAGTTTATAATTGCCCGATTGAACTGATCGCTCACGGACCTGTTCCCCACCGTGTACTAAAAAAGCATTCATAAATGGAAAGTATTTTTTCTCTTTTCGGATATCAGTTTTTCCAAAATGCCTTGATCGCGGCTGTTTTAACAAGTCTGCTGGCCGCTATGATCGGAACTTATATTGTGAGCCGCAAGATTGTTTTTATCAGCGGTGGCATCACGCATGCTTCTTTTGGGGGCATCGGGATGGCTTTTTATTTTGGTTTGAATCCGTTTCTCGGGGCCGTGGTTTTTGCTATTGCCACTTCTCTTGGCATTGAGTGGATCACGACACGCGGAAAAGTTCGGGAGGACAGCGCCATTGCCATTTTGTGGTCGCTGGGCATGGCGCTGGGCATCATCTTTGTGTTTCTCACTCCCGGTTATACTCCCAATCTGATGAGCTTTTTGTTTGGGAGCATTTTGTCGGTCGGATATGTGGATTTGATGATAATGGGGGGTACCCTGTTGATAACTACTCTGTTTTTCATATTCTTTTTTCGTCCGTTGGTCTATACGGCTTTTGATCCCGATTTTGCCCGTACCCGTGGCATTCCGGTGGCCCTGATCCGTAGTGTCATGTCTGTGTTGATTGCCCTGGCTATTGTCTTGAGCATTCGTACCATGGGGATTATTTTGGTTTTGAGTCTTTTTACCCTTCCCCAGAATACAGCTTTCCTGTTCAGACGTCATTTTCGTGATGTGATTTTGGGCTCAGTGATTTTTGGACTCTCCGGCTCGATTGTTGGTCTGTTGCTGGCTGCCTGGCTCGATATACCCGGGGGTGCCGCAATTATTTTTGTTCTTACGATTCAGTTTCTAATTTGCCGGGGGGTGGTTTTGCTCCGACGGTACCTGAAATGAACCGGTTTTTCGGTCAGTTTCCTTTCCGGTCTTTCCATTTTTCTTTAAACAGGAGGCTGCCTATGCCTGCTGCTGTGATGTAAAAAGGATACAAAAGAGAAAACATAAGAAAATGAAGAGGCTGGACTTTTGCTGAAAAGAAACGTTTCCCTGCGTTCAGAAATCTCCAGTCTGTTCCCGTTTTGATGGCTATGAGCCCTGCCCATAACAGGATTGTAGCCGGAAAGGCTATGGCAAGAAGAAGAAGGGCGGCAGCCCATACATTGGTCGCGAAGACGATGAGAGCTGTCTGAAGAGCAAATCGGTCCCGATAGCCGGGTGTTTTGCCGCCCCAGCGCATTCTTTGCGTAAAAAATCCGCTCAATGTTGAGGCCGGAAATGTATGGACCATTGCCTGGGCCGATTTCAGGTATTCGATTTTAAAAGCATGTTGTTTAAATGCCTGAAGAAGAAAAACGTCATCACCCGACAAATAATTCCGGCCGGGGGCAGAACTGCTAGCTTCAAGATATGATTTTTTCTTAAATGCCAGGTTGGCCCCGCTGCAAAGGATTGGCTTGCCTAAGCCGAATGCCCCGGCAGTAACCATTTGCAATGCCAGGTAATCGAGTTGCTGAAACCTGGAGAAAAGATTCCGGTTGTTTTTCATTTCCACCGGCATTGCGATCATGTCGGGGCTTGACTTGATGTAAGTTTCGGCAATGGTCTGGAGCCAGTTTTTCCCAAAACGGCAGTCTGCATCAGTTGTGACGATCAGCTCTCCGGTGGCAGCGGAAATGCCTTGTTGCAATGCGGCTTTTTTGCCGTGATCTTTTGACCGGGTCAACCTGAGCCAGGGGAGTTCCTTTTTCAGGGTTTCCAATTGTTCGTGTCCGCAATCTGATGAATGGTCATCTACCATGATCACTTCGAGGTGATGAGGCGAAAACGTTTGATTGTGTAAATCTTTTACGAGGTTTTCGATGTTTTGGGCTTCGTTGCGAAAAGGGATGATCACAGAGATGAATAACCGGTACCGGGGGGTGTGTTGAGTGTTTACTTCGGACAAACGTAACCACCCTTTTTTGAAGAAAAGCAGGAGCCCGGCATAGAGCCCCGTGATTATGATGGTGATGGATGCAAAATAGGTCATATTCAAACAAGAAAAGCGGGTGATGGTTCGTTATCTCTAACATTTTCACCCGCTTTATTTTTTAAGCAAGCCCTTTTTATTATCCAGGTTAAATCAATTGAATGTTGCTTTCGGAAAACTCATCTTCTTGTCATGATCCAGTTTTCCATACGTTGTTCCTGAAGAATTTTTTGTTGGGTATCACGGGCCTCACTCAACGATTTGAATGAATCTGCGCTTACCAGGGTCAGGTTGTTTTTTTCGAAGGTTGTGGCAGAATCAAATCCCTGTTTTTTGAGTTTTTCCACAAGGTCTTTGGCATTGCTTTCTTTCGAGAAACTACCCACAATGATATGATGGCGGGGGCCTTGCCTGGCCTCTTGTTCTTTCTTAGCTTCCTCTTCTTCCTTCTCTTTTTGCAAACGCTCCTCTTCTTCTTTTTTGGCTTGTTCGATGGCCGCGCTGTCTACCTGGGGTTTTTCTTTTATGGTGTCAGTAACCTGTGTTTTTTCCTCATCGACTTTTTGCTCTTCAGTATCGCCTCTCCACAACAGAAAATAGAGAACAATCAGAATAACCGGGATCAGAATCAACAGTGCGATGGCCCAGGGGGGAAGCCCGGATTTCCGGTCTTTTTCTTTAGGTGGTGGAGGTGCTACCGGTGGCTTTTTACCGGTTGCAGTACTTTTTGCCCCGCTTTTGTCTTTTCCGGTCGGTTGCGATGGTTTCGCAGCCGATTTTTGCGGACTTTTTTGTGCCTGGGTTTTTGCGGATGCGGTTTGAGTTTTGCTCGCGGATGTCGCTGCTGTTGTTTTCGACTTCCCGTGTTCTTCTGCCGATGGTTTTTCCGCCTTTTTTCCGGTTTCTGAAGGAGTGTCGGTCTGATTGTCGCTGTCCAGGTCCAACAGGGTTGAGTCATCCTTTTTCTCCGGTTCTTTTTCACTTTTGACTTCCTTATCCGCCGGCTTATCAGGGATCAATTCAGAGACGTGTGGATCCTGCGTGAAACGAAGGATGCCGTTCTGGTCTTTGGTGAAACGTCCCAGCTTGTCGATGGCGTATTCCCCGTTTTCGTCGAGGTCCTGCTTAATTTTTTCAACGAATTCGGAAACTTTTCGGGTTGCCTGGGTTGTATCAATCCCTTCCTGACTGCTCACATGGTTGATGAGAAGGCCGTCATTAAAGCTCAGAAAATTGTTGAACAATACCGTGGTTCCTGCATCGCGCGAAACGATGAAAGCCCCGAAATTCGGGACAATGACACGGTTATTGTTTTTGATCAGTTCCAGTAAATATTGTTCCATAATGAGCCGA
>JBNJDH010000104.1:0-9332 GCA_051744695.1 Bacteroidota bacterium
TATTACTATATCAAATCAATGCTTCTCTTCACAAACCGGTTGAGGGCTTCACCCTTCAACATATTGTTTGACAGCAGAGCCAGATCAATCAGTTGAGACACGAGCTTGTTTTTGGAAGCGAAATCTTTCAGAGCCTCATCTTTCTTGCCTCTCAGCTCATTCAGTTTTTTCTCGACATCTTCAAGCTCTTCTTTTTCACTCTGAGGAACCTCCTCCTCTTTTTTGTTTTCTTTCGAAGTCTCAAGCTCAGATTTTCTGCTTTCCAGGCTTTCCATTTTTTCGCGAATAGGATTAACCGTTTCACCCACGGCCTCTTCACACTCTTTGGCAACCCGCTGGATCAATTCATGATTCGTGTTTACAACCAGGTTGTAGCTGTCCGGCATATCTCCTCCAAACATCATTGGGCCGCCGCCTGTCTGGCTCATTTCTTTCATCCGTCGCATAAACTCCTGCTGAGTGATCATCACGGGCTTATCCCCGGCCGACAACGTCTCAAAAGAAACCACGAAATGAGCCTTTTCCATATTCGGGACCTGTGAACTGAAAACGGTGGTAAGATTGTCTTTTTCCGCTTCTGAAAGCTTACTTTCTGTTTCTTCTTTTTTCGGCACAAGTTTTTCAGGCACATCACTATCAACCCTTACAAAGCGGGTATTCTCAAACTTTTGTTCCAATTGATTGATGAAGTGGGTGTCGAGCTGACCATCCATCACCAACACATCTAGGCCTTTATTTTTGGCAGCTTCGATGAAAGCATATTGCTCATCCACATCTGTTGCATAGATGTAAACCAGCTGATTGTCTTTGTCGGTCTGGTTGTCTTTGATGATCTCCTTGTATTCATCAAATGTGAAATACTTCCCATCGGTATTCTTCAGCAAAGCAAATTTCAGGGCCCTTTCATAGAATTTATCATCGGTGAGCATGCCATACTCGATGAAAATCTTCAAATCATCCCACTTTTCTTCAAAGGCCTTCCGGTCGCTCTTGAAGATTTCTTCCAGCCTGTCAGCAACTTTTTTGGTGATGTGGCTGGAAATTTTCTTGACATTGGAATCGCTCTGCAAATAAGAGCGCGACACGTTGAGCGGAATATCAGGTGAATCGATTACACCATGAAGAAGCGTAAGGAACTCAGGAACAATTCCTTCCACAGAATCTGTCACATAGACCTGGTTGCAATACAATTGGATCTTGTTCCGCTGAATGTCAATATTATTTTTGATCTTAGGGAAATAAAGGATACCAGTAAGGTTGAAGGGATAATCCACATTCAGGTGAATATTGAACAGCGGCTCTTCAGCCATTGGATAAAGATTCTGGTAAAATTTCTTGTAGTCTTCATCCGTCAGATTTGTGGGAGACTGCGTCCAGAGGGGCTTGGTATCATTGATGATATTGTCTTCATCGGTCTCCACCTCTTCCCCATCTTTGGTTTCTGTTTTTTTACCAAAAGCAACGGGTACCGGCAAAAATCCGCAATATTTTTTAAGCAGGCGGTTGATTTCGTCCTTGTTGAGGAAGTGTTTGTTTTCATCGTCGATATAAAGAACAACATCGGTTCCGCGATCCTGCTTATCGGTTTCTTCAATGGTATATTCAGGGCTTCCGTCACAACTCCATTTTACAGCTTTAGCGCCTTCCTGGTAAGAAAGGGTATGGATTTCCACTTTTTTGGAAACCATAAAAGAGGAATAAAAACCCAGTCCAAAATGCCCGATGATGGCATTGGCATCATTTTTATATTTTTCAAGAAATTCGTTGGCGCTGGAAAAAGCCACCTCATTAATGTACTTACCAATTTCTTCTTCTGTCATACCGATTCCGCGGTCAGAAATGGTAATGGTACCCGCCTCTTCATCAAGGGAAACCCGAATGGTCGTGTCACCGACCTCACCCTTGTAATCACCGATGCGCGCCAGTGTATTAATTTTCTGAGTGGCATCCACCGCATTGGAAATTAATTCGCGGAGGAATATTTCATGATCTGAATAGAGGTATTTTTTAATAATTGGAAAGATGTTCTCGCTGCTGACACCTATTTTCCCTTTTTGCATAACGGTTTTGTTTTTAAATTATACGATCAATTCCCACAGCGGGAAACAAAGGTTATGCCAAATCAAGGGGGCTGACATATAGGCAGTCAGCAGAGATCATTCTGTCAGAATTGAGGCTTCCTCATGATCGAGCTGCGCCAGGAGGTCTTCAATGGTCCGCAATTTATGGGTTTTCCCGGATGGGCTGGTTAACAGATATTCCCGTTGGCCGTCGGAACGGATCTCAACCTGGAAACCGCTAAAAGGCTCATCAGAGGGGGCAAAACCACGGCGGGCCAGAGCACGGCTCACCCACTTGTATTCGATGCCCTTGCCGATAAGACGGATGGTTTTAACTTTTTGTTTTTCCACGGTAAACTGGCCTGTATTGTTGTCGAACAATATTCCTTCACGTTCAAAAAACCGCCGAAATTCATTGGTCAGAACCAAATCTTCGGGAGTACCGGTTTCCATTTCCCTGCCTTCGGCCAGCAGCCAAACTTTGTCAGCCATCTGGAGGGCCATATCCAGATCATGAGTTGATAACAATATTCCTTTATTTCTGTCGTGCGCAAGTTTTCTCAGGAGGTGCATGATCTCAATACGACTGGGCAGATCAAGAAAAGCAGTGGGCTCATCAAGCATAATCAGCGGGGTTTCCTGCACCAATGCTTTGGCAATCATAGCCTTTTGTCGTTCCCCGTCACTCATGTTGGTAATCAATCGTTCTTCAAACCCCTCAAGTCCGACAGACCGGATGCTCTCGTAAACAAGCTTTTTGTCTGTAGATTTGAGTCTCCCAAAAAACCCGGTATAAGGAGTGCGCCCCAGGGATACAAGATCGAAAACGGTCATGTTGGTCACAGCCACACGCTCGGTCAGCACCACACTGGCAAGTTCGGACATTTTCCGGTGAGAAACCTTGCTGATGGAACGTCCGGCAATATACACATCACCTTCAAGGGCAGGTAAGAAACCACACAGAGTCTGAAGCAGGGTGGATTTACCTGAACCGTTGGGACCTAACAAACAGGCAAACTCTCCGGAATCCAACTTCACACCAATATTTGAATGCAGCACAGTTTTCCCCTGGCGGGGATTTTCATATCCAATGGATAACGACTGTGTATGGATTAATGTTCTTTCTACCATTTTCATAAGCCTCTCTTTTGATTGGAATTACACACCCGGTGCACGTAAATTCCGGCGTTTCAGAATGACCGAAATTACAACCGGAGCCCCAATAATACTTGTCACAGAATTGATGGGAAGGGCCCCGTCAAAACCCGGAAGTCCTGCCACAAGGTTGGAAAACAACGCCACTGCCATGCCTGACAAAACCACAGCAGGCAACAACACTTTATGATCGGAGGTCCGGAATAGACCTTTCGTCAAATGCGGAACCGCCAGCCCCAAAAAGGCAATCGGACCGCAAAAAGCAGTAACCGTGGCGGTTAAAAGTCCCGTACACAATATGATCAATAAACGGGACATCGAAATATTAATGCCCAGATTTCCGGCATAACGTTCTCCCAGAAGCATCACATTCAAAGGTTTGACCAGAAAAAAGGATGCAACCAGTCCCAGCAATACGACGGGCGACATCACCCACATCTGGGACCAGGAAACTGTGGAAAAACTTCCTAAACCCCAAATGACGTAAGCATGAACATCTTCTTTCATGCTGTAGAATTTAAGCACGCCAACCAGGGCGTTGGCAGCATAACCCACCATAATGCCTACAATAAGCAACATGGCATTATCTTTTAAGTGCCGCGACAAATATAAAACCACAGTCAACACAAGGGATGCGCCGGCAAAGGCTGCAATCGTAACCGACAAGTGACCTGCCCAGCCCAGATGACTCATAGCTATTCCACCGATATTCCCGGCTAATAAAAGTACCAAAGCAACGCCCAATCCCGCACCTGAACTGATTCCTAAAATAGAAGGTCCTGCCAATGGATTCCGAAAAAGAGTCTGCATCTGCAAACCCCCAACAGCCAGTCCTGCCCCCGCCAGAATAGCGGTCAAAGTTTGCGGCAAACGACTCTTAAGAATAATCAGGCGCCAGCTGTCATTCTCAACTGAGTGTCCGCCCAAAGTCTTTAAAACTTCGGTAAAAGGAATATTAACCGATCCGAAAATAAGGTTCAGTAAAAAAAGCGCCAGGGTTAAAAACAACAGTACGGTCAGCCAGAAAAAAGTAATCTGACGTCCTGAAAAATATTTATTGATAAGATACTCCATGAATTGCTATCAATCATTCAAAAGATGAAAATATTTCGGGGAATAACCGGAAAATTCATCGGGATAAAAACTGGCGGCCAGATCTTTCAAAACAACATCAGGCTCAATGATGCCCCGCTCAAAAAACAGAGAATGCCGGGTGTTGCTCACCAATACACGGCCTTCCTGAAAAGCTTTAAAATCGGAATAACGCTCGTCCATCTCCTTAAGATCGGACGAAGTAAATTCTCCCGGATGATTGATGGTGAGCACCCAATAATCGCTGTCATGAAAATCGTTGAACACGGTCTCAAAATCAAGCGAGAGAGAACCGGTGCCCTCTTTGTCTTTATAGGCATAATCGGCGCCGGCATCAGAAAAAAGACGGGCCATATAACTATCTCCGGCAGGAATATGCCAGTTTCCTTCGAAGAGTGTTCCGGTCAAAACAGTGGGACGTGATTTTTTATCCTCAACCTTTTCCCGAATGCCCTGGTAACGCGATTCAATATCTTTAAAAATTTCAATGGCACGATCTTCCTTATCAAAAAATGCGCTAAAAAAAACCAGCCACTCAGCCCGTCCCAGTGGAGATGATTCCAGGTACCCGGCATCATTGATCAGGGTCAGACCAGCTTCTTCCAGATGCCGGTAACGGTTATCTTTAAAAGGGGAAACAAATACAAAGGCCGGATCAGAGTCGAGTAAAACTTCCACGTCTGCCGAATTTGCAGGACCAACATCCCGGAGCTCTCCGGATTCAATTCTTTCATTTACCTCTTCATTGGAAATATACTGGGATTCGGCGACGGTTTTCAAGGTATTTAAAACCCCGATCTTTTCAGCAAAAACCACCTGAGTGGACGAAAAAGCCGACCAGTTATCAACAGGATATTCCACAAAGGGAAACCCGGCGGTTTTAATTTTTTGAGATGCATCTGAAGGGCCTGCAATCACGTAATCGGCACTCTTTTCAGAATCCCATGGATCGGCAATCTTAACAACCTTGATTTCATCATAATAAGAAACCGAAAAGCCGGATGCATAAGAAGGATTATAGACAGAATCGGGCTCCTGAGCTTCAAAAGGTCTGGAACCAGCTTCCTCCTGCTCACCGGAAAAATGACACGATGACAAAAGAAGAACGAGCGCAAAAGCGCGAAAAAGCATTTTTAATACCATACACTGAACTTTATCTCCCGAAAGTTGAAGATGGTTAAACAAATCGTGTAATCAGGCAGGTCTTCTGGCTTTCCCCAACTGCAGCGCCTTCCCACCCCCTCTGGTTTGGAGACAGTGGCACTCTCTGCTGCAGATATCATCGACTGTTGATTTTGAAGACAAAAAACAATCGAACAAAACAGGGGATTACAGCTGCGGGTACAGCTCCGGACTCCCTGCAAAACAAACGTTTACACAAGTCACCGGATTCCCTCACGGGCCCAAAGGGCACCTGTTACACGGGCACAAATTTACTACATAAAAAACTTATATCCCAACATTTCTACCTGTTCCTCACATCAACGTCTTGTATCAGCACCCATTTTTCTCCGTCAAATTTCAGGGCATCATATGAAAAGTCAGGACCGTAATAACTTCTATCTCCTTCATACCTGGGACTTCTCGGGGCCAAATGATCCATAACAATCCGCTCATTTTGCTCTTCATAGCGCAACATCATGTTAGCCTGATTGCTGTATTCAAAAAGGAGTCGCTGCCTGCGTTGCCTCTGATAAACAAAAACAGGCGCACCAAAAGAAACCTCTCCTTCCGACGAGATGCAAATAAAATCAATAACGCGTTCCTGTGAAAAAGAATCTTTGCCATTGTACCCCAGCATTGTATAACAAGTTTCTCCCTGATATTCCACTGGGATTATGTCGTAATATATGGCCCCATACCAGTTCGATGCATCCAAACGAACGTTTTCAGGTTTTTCCATGTCATTTCGTTGATCATTCAACTCCGTAACCACAACAGAATCGTCATGCTTAAATGCTAAAATGCCAAAAATATGATGGGTGCCGTCCATATCTTCTACATTCCAGGTTACGGTTTTCAACTGGTTATCGGGCGACAAAAGCGCAGAAACGCCAGGGTAACCGGAAAAATCATTTTCAAAAAGGGATGGCTCTTTCATCAACTGCTTAAAACGTGCGGAGAGGTTTTGGGAAATATCAAAAGAATCCTGATCTCCCCTCGACCTGGACAATTTTTCAATAAGAATAAGCGCTTCGATATCCGGGACAGATAAAATAGTATGGCCGCCTGTTGAAATCGACAATGAAATCCCTTTATCCATTTTTTCATTGGGTTCAAGACGAGAAACAACCTGGCGATCTTTATATTTCTTTTGAAGCTCCCGGGAAAAGGTCATAACTTCATTCTCTTCCTTGTTGTGAAGACAATAAAAAACCCGGTCGGCCCGATTATTAAAAGGAATGTAAGCAGCATGAACAGAGTATCCCCCTTCAGCAATGGTATCACTCTCCCAGCCTTCCAACAGGCCAACGGAATCTGTGCCCGACACCCCTTCTTTCAGTTTATTTTCCATAAAACGAAGAAAAGAACGGGCCCTGTAGTCTTTTTCGTTGTCGTCAGAATCACGGAATTCCCCCCAGCGCTCCTGCAATTCTGACTGGTTTTCATCATCTTGCGACCACACATTGGCAGAACCTGCAGAAAACACAAAAAGAAAGATCATAAAAAACATAGAAAATCCGGAAAGTCTATCCCCTGCATTTCCATTGCACCGGTTTCCAAACAGGCAAATTTTAAATAACAATAGAACCGATAAGACCAAAGTCCTAAAATTTGATTTCTGAATATTCATATTATTCTCCTCCTTTTTCCGGTTTTAAGCAGAAAACAACTTCACTGTTTTAAATATGTAAATTTTTAAATATCTTTGCATTGATAATGCAGGGATATGGATTCTCCACAACAATGCTATTCATGCGGTTGTTATACTCAACCAATGTAGCCTGAGGTACAACTTCCATTCTCATTTGAATAAAAATCATACCAAACATGGAAAACAAAGAAAAGAAAAAAATGCCGCGATTGCTGAAGATCGGAATAGGCATTGCAGTAGGAGCCCTTTTGGGATATGGGTATTACCATTTCATTGGTTGTAACGGGAACACCTGCCCCATTACCAGCAATCCATGGAACAGCACAGTTACAGGAATGGTACTGGGATTAATATGGACGATAGATATTCGGTTTTAGTTATTGACCAATATTGCACACCTTACCAATTGAAGACAGCATTTGAAATTGACCTTTTTACTGTTAATGGCACACACAAGTAGATCGATTTTTCGATATTGGATATAAAATTAATCGTGAAAGACTGAAAAGATTAGCATAAAGACCTTCCAAACACAAACAACGGGTCCAAAAGTTTTTGCAAAAAATTAACGGACCATCCCGAAAATGGTTGTTTGCACTCCTTTCCCCTGCCAAAAAACAACCATAACTTATCAAAAAAGATGGCTTTACAAGAGGAATTTGAACAACAAGGTAATTTACTATTTAAATACAGAAGCTTTATACCTTTAATTGTTTTGTTTATTGGAACAATTCTATATTTAAAAACTGAAATTTACCCGGAAACATTTATCCTGAAAGAAACTCCGTACGAAATTTATTACGAAATGCTTGCTCTCCTAATAAGTTTAACAGGATTCTTTATTCGGGTATACACAGTCGGTCATACACCGCGAAGGACTTCCGGAAGAAACACAAAAAGAGGGCAGCTTGCAGAGACTTTAAATACATCAGGCATATATTCAATTGTAAGGCACCCCTTATATTTAGGAAACTTTTTAATGTGGATTGGACCTGCAATGTTAACCGGCCATTTATGGTTTATTATCGCTTTCTCCCTCTTTTATTGGGTCTATTACGAAAGAATTATGTATGCAGAAGAGCAATTTTTAAGAAAAAAATTTGGTGACCAATACCTAAAATGGTCTAAAAACACACCTGCTTTTATTCCAAAATTTAAGAATTTCAAAAAGCCTGCCCTTTCTTTTAGTTGGAGAAAAATATTAAAAAAAGAAAAAAATGGACTTTTTGCGGTATTTCTAATTTTCGCCTTCTTTGATGTTTCTGGAGAAATAATAAATAATGAAAGTCAATACAACTACTTCTTTATCACATGTGCAATACTAACAGGACTTGCACATATTCTTTTAAAATTCCTGAAAAAGAAAACAACTTTACTAAATGAATCCCGTTAGGCAAAGTCTGTGACATCTTTGTCGAATTTTTCAAGGTAGCCCGGAACTACCCAAAAAAGCCGAAGAAGTCACAAATTTCACCAACCGGAAAACTGGAGGATAACAGGAAAATTTATCCCCAATTCAGTATAATTTTTCCACAATTTCCCTCTTCCATCAAATCAAAACCTTTTTGAAATTCATCTATATGCAGGCGGTGCGTGATCATGGGTGTCACATCAAGGCCTGACATAAGCATCTGCTCCATGTGATACCAGGTTTCGAACATTTCACGTCCATAGATACCTTTAAGAATCAAACCTTTAAACACAAGCGTGTTCCAGTCAACAACTGTTGACGATGGCAGGATGCCCAAAAGAGAAATCTTTCCAGAATTGTACATGTGAGCAAGCATATCATTGAAAGCTTTGGCCGAGCCACTGCATTCAAGTCCAATGTCAAACCCGATCATACCAAGGTCGCGAACAACATCTGAAAGACCTTCCTCACGGGGATCGACTACTTTGGTGGCCCCCATTTTGCGGGCCAATTCGGCACGATAAGGATTGAGTTCGGTGGCAACCACATAGCGGGCACCGGCAAATTTGGCTATTGCCACACACATACTACCGATCAGTCCGGCACCGGTAACCAAAACATCTTCGGCAATAAGCGGAAATGAAAGAGCTGTGTGGGTGGCATTTCCCAACGGGTCCATAATGGCCACCACCTCATCAGGTATCTGCGGATTGATCTTCATCACATTATTGGAAGGCACTTTTACATATTCGGCAAAGGCCCCGTCTACATGAACCCCGATGCCGACAGTTTTTTCACA
>JBNJDH010000105.1:0-9306 GCA_051744695.1 Bacteroidota bacterium
CTTTGGATCATGAGGAACCGGACCGGGTCCCGATTTTCTATTGGGCTGTCCCCGAATTTACGGAGAAGATGATTTCACGTCTCGGCTTTTCTGGTAAAGACGAAATGCTCGAATACCTTGATGTCGATTTTCGCTTTGTTGAACCTTCCTACGTGGGGCCCTCAAATATTGATTACAAACAGGGATGGAAAAAAGACATCTGGGGTGTGGAATACCGGCTTGCCGGTCATGGTGACCTTCGTTATTGGGAGCCGGTGAAATTTCCGCTTCAGGGGATCACAGACCAGCAATTTCTTGAAGATTATCCCTGGCCCACCACCGCTTTGTTTGATTTTTCATCCTTGGAATCTCAGTGCGAGAAATATAAAAATTATGCCATAATGACGGCCCCCGGGTTTTCGTCGCCGGGGCTTTTTCGTATTATTCAGCGGCTGATCGGGCGTGACGACTTTCTGGATGTCATGATGTACAACCCGCGGTTTTTTAAAAGATTGGTGGATAAAGTGACCGATTTCTATGTGGATTTTGTCTACCAGCTTTTTTCAGTGACAGGAAATAAGGTTGATTTTATTCGTGTAGCGGATGATTTTGGAGCTGAAAGTGGGCTCATGATCAACAATGATATATGGAATGCCTATTGCCGGCCGGCCATCGAAAAATTTGTAGAATATCCCCGCAATCTTGGTGTGAAGTTCTATATGCACAGTTGCGGATCTGTCCGGAAACTTGTTCCTTCCTTCATCGCTTTAGGGGCAGATGTTCTGGATCCCGTTCAGACCCGGGCGGTGGGTATGTCGGCCGACGGGTTAAAGAAAGATTTTGGTCAGATGATCACTTTTTCGGGCGGACTTGATGAGGAAGTTTTGTTAAGAAAAGGGACCCCAATCCGGGTAAAGGAAGGGGTCCGTGAATTGTTAAATGTGATGGCACCTGGAGGTGGATTCATTTTAGGGCCTTCTCACAAATTGAAAGTGGAAACGCCCATTGAAAATGTGCTGGCCATGTATCAGGCCGTAAGAGATTTCAAAAGATAGACGTTTTATTCCTGCTGTCCGTCAAGACCCAGATCCGGGGCAATTTTTTGCATCGCTGTGATGGTTTCCGATATCAGGTCCCGGAGTTCCATTTCCAGCATGTCGGCCCCGGTCTGAATAATGTTGCGGTCAACCCCGGCCGCAAAACGTTTGTCTTTCCATTTTTTCATCACCGATTTGACTTTCAGCTCATGAAGGTTCTTGTCGGGGCGCACCAACACCGATGTGACTATGAGGCCGGTCAGTTCATCGGTGGCATACAGCGCTTTTTCCATGATATGCTCGGGTTTGGTTTCGCTGCAGATGCCCCAGCCGTGGCTCTCCACGGCCCGAATGTATTCTTCAGGCCACCCTTCTTCTTCAAGTATTTGACGCGTCATGGTGCAGTGCTGATCGGGGTATTTTTCGTAATCCAGATCATGGATCAAACCTATAATGCCCCATTTTTCGGGATCTTCCCCGTATTTTTCGGCAAAATACCGCATTACGCTTTCCACTGCCAAAGCATGGGCGTATAAACTGTCACTTTCATTGTACTTCCTGAACAATTTCAGGGCATCTTCTCTTGTTGGTTCCATAGCTTAAGATGATTTTTTGTGATCAGTGATGTATTTTTGAATCATTTCATGAAATTCATGGATAAGCTTTTCGGTAACAGGGTGAAGGGCCGTCCATTTTATATTCCCGATTTGGATTACAGGAAGGATTCGGGGAGAAGTTCCGGTTAAAAAACAGGCATCCGTTTTAAGTAATTCTTCTTCTGCATCAATGCACCTGTAAGCGATAGGGATGTTGTTTTTATCAGCCAGGGCCAGAGTTTTTTTCCGAACCACCCCTGGAAGGACTTTGCTTTCAGGTGCTGTAATGAGTTCATTGTTAATTATAAAAAAAACATTGCTTCGGCTTCCCTCGGTGATTTTGTTATGACGATCGGTTAAAAGGGCCTCAAAAACCTGATTTTGACTGATGAGTTCATTGGCGCGCTCACGGTATCCGGTATATGCGATTTTGGCGCCGGGGATTTTGCGTTCGGCATCCATGAGCACACAAGCCACCCCGTTTTTATACATTCCTTCCGGGGGATAGTGGTGGGGGATAAACCGCCCCTCATGTGAAACAATGGTTCCTGTTTCACTATCAAAATAAAAAGAGAGGCGCACATTGCCTTCCCGTTTTTCAGATGAAGCCAGCAATTGCTCTACGTATTCCATGACATCAAAAAAGTCCATATCCATCGATATACCGGCTTTTCGGGCACCCCGGAACAAACGTTCAAGGTGGTCTTCCAGAAAAAGGGCCACCCCTTCATTTACCCTGAATACCTCGTAAAGTTCTTTTACCTTGTTATCTCCCATTTCTCGTGTTCTTACTAAAATAGATCGTTAGATATAAGATTTAAGATGAACCATATTATACTGAAATTCTGCATTTTGACAAAAAGAACCATTGAAATATAAACATTTGAATCAAAGGTTCTTGTAAAAGTTTAACGGACTATTTGTATTACAAAGAAAGACAGAATGATCTTATCCAACAAATTAACACTTTAAATTGTTAGGATAGGGAAAAGGAATTCTTAACCTATGATGAAGATAAAGAATACGAAAACCTATATATATTTTTGAATAACGTCGCAACGGTTACGTTTTCGAATATTAAAGAAAATTTGCCTTAAAATTCAGTGAAATTTTAAAGCATTTATACGATTCAGAAAATTAGTTGGTTGCCCTTCATTTCATGCAGATAGTGAAAGGGTTGGAGGCATTACAGGTGGAAAAAAACAATTAATATTGCATTATCTATACATCTAAAGGGGTTGATTGGTTAACAAAAAGTAAATCCTCAATCAGATGGATGATGGTTTTTCCGGTTTCTGATCACTGAATTGAAAATCAATGATTTTTAGATTATATTTCAGATGATTTTGGAAATAAACGGGAAAAATCTAATTACAATAGTGCCCGTCTATAAATTGGACAAAGCGTGTTAGTAATCATGTGTCTGTTCAGAAGTTTAACCATTGACAAAATTCAAATATGGCCGGTAGTTTTAATGAAGCCTGGGTGTTATTGGGAGTGGGAATGCTAACGGTTTTCACCGTTTTGCTTCTTGTGGTCCTTATTGGAAACGGGGTGATTTCTTTTGTAAACAGATATCTGCCCGTGCCTGAATCATCTGAACCTTCCAAAACGCAGGGAAAAAATCCTGACTCGCGAAAAATGGCGGCTGTTGTTGCTGCTGTAAAACGTGCAACAAAAGGGAAGGGGCATATTGTAGCTATACACAGAAAAGAACAATAACATTAGACCAAATACCATGGGGAAAAAGATAAGATTTTCACTTTTATATCGCGACATGTGGCAGTCGTCAGGAAAATACGTGCCACGCCGTGATCAGCTTGAAAAAGTAGCACCGGCTATCATTGAAATGGGGTGCTTTGACCGGGTAGAGACCAACGGGGGAGGTTTTGAACAAATCAATCTTCTCTTTGGTGAAAATCCGAATGAAGCTGTCCGGGCCTGGACAAAGCCTTTGCAGGAAGCAGGCATTCAAACCCATATGCTGGAAAGGGCCCTCAACGGGATACGGATGTCGCCGGTTCCGGCCGATGTCCGCAAGCTGATGTTCAAGGTCAAAAAGAAACAGGGCACCGATATCGCCCGGTCGTTTGATGGCCTCAACGATCCGCGCAACATCATCGATTCCATTCAATATGCCAAAGAAGGGGGAATGATTTCCCAGGCGGCCCTGAGTCTTACGTATTCAGAAGTTCATACGGTCGATTATTACGTCGATCTGGCCGACCAGTTTATCCAGGCAGGGACCGATGAGATTTGTCTCAAAGATATGGCCGGGATTGCTCGTCCTGCATGGCTGGGAAAAATTGTCAAAGGCATCCGGAAAAAACACAAAGATATTCCCATTGAATATCACGGACACTCAGGCCCCGGCTTTTCTGTTGCCACTGTGCTGGAAGTTGCCAGGGCAGGCGTGGATTATGTGGATGTAGCCATGGAGCCCCTTTCGTGGGGGACCGGGCATCCCGACCTGCTTACCATTCAGGCCATGTTGAAGGATGACGGTTTTGATGTCCCGGACATTGACATGAATGCTTACATGAAGGTCAGGAAGCTGACCCAGGAATTTATCGATGATTTCCTTGGCTATTACATCAATCCCAAAAACCGGTTGATGAATTCGCTTCTGATTCGTCCCGGCTTACCCGGCGGTATGATGGGCAGTTTAATGGCTGATCTGGAACAAAACCTGGCGGGAATCAACAAATGGAAAGTGAAGCGCAAAAAACCCGAATTGTCTCAGGATGATTTGCTGATTAAGCTTTTTGATGAAGTGGAATATATCTGGCCCAAACTGGGTTATCCGCCTCTGGTAACGCCATTCAGCCAGTACGTAAAAAACCTGGCTCTTATGAATGTGATCCAGATGGAAAAAGGCGGGGAGCGTTGGAGCATGATTGCCGACAACATTTGGGATATGATCCTCGGAAAGAGCGGAAAGCTGCCTGGAAAACTGGCCCCCGAAATTGTAGAGCTTGCACGAAAAGAGGGCCGGGAATTTTTTGAAGGCAATCCCCAGGAACTTTATCCCGATGCACTTGACGATTTCCGGAAAGAAATGGACCAGAACAATTGGGATTATGGCCAGGATGAGGAAGAACTTCTTGAGTTGGCCATGCATCCCGTACAATACAGAAACTACAAATCAGGAAAAGCCAGGGAAGACTTTGAAGCCGACCTTGCTGAAAAGAAAGCCGCGGAAAAAGAGACAGGTGAAAAACCGGAACCTTCACCTGACGAATGCGGGGAATGCAAGCCATCTAAGATGAATATCAACGTGGATGGTGAAGATTTTGAAGTCATCGTCTCGTATGATGAAAACATTTCCGATCCTGCTGCCCATCAAGCCCGGGTAAAAGACAGCAAGTCGTCCGGGGAAGATAACACCAACAAAAAAGGGGAAGTGGTGACTTCGCCACTGGAAGGGAAATTTTATTTCACTAAGGACAGTG
Source organism: Bacteroidota bacterium (assembly GCA_051744695.1). GTDB lineage: Bacteria > Bacteroidota > Bacteroidia > Bacteroidales > Marinilabiliaceae > Marinilabilia. The sequence goes on from JBNJDH010000105.1 coordinate 5,065, forward strand.
GCGAAAAACCCATTAAAGAAGGCGACAAGGTTAAGAAAGGTGATGTGTTGGGGTATGTTGAAGCCATGAAAACTTACAATGCCGTAAAGTTCGATAAGGAGGGAGTGATCAGCAAAATTCTGAAAAAGAACGGCAGCGACGTGGAAGAAGACGATGGACTGGTGGAACTGGAATAGGCCGTTCCCGGGTGTTTGTTTGGGTGTAATTTTGATAACGATTTTATTTGATGGAATTAATCAGGCAACTGTATGAAATGACTGCACTCGGGGGCATTATTGAAACCCCGGGTGTTTTATTGATGGTCGCAATCGGAGCCCTTTTGCTCTATCTCGGAATTGTAAAAAAATATGAGCCCCTGCTGCTTGTACCCATTGGTTTCGGAATCATTCTAGCCAATCTTCCCGGAGCCGGCATGGGAATTGTCCCGGCCGAATCCATTGAACTGCCTGAAGACCGGTACATGAATCTTTTCGAGATTGCCAGCGAGTATGGGATCATGAATTACATCTATTATTCACTGATCAAAACCGGCTTTTTACCACCGCTCATTTTTATGGGGGTAGGGGCTTTAACCGATTTTGGGCCCATGTTAAGGAATTTGCGGCTGGCCTTTTTTGGCGCTGCGGCCCAGATCGGCATTTTCGGAGTGTTTTTCGGGGCCATTGCTCTGGGCTTCTCTGCAAAAGAGGCGGGATCGCTGGGTATAATTGGCGGGGCCGACGGTCCCACGGCCATTTATACCACCATTTTACTTGCTCCTCACCTGCTGGGGCCCATTGCCATTGCCGCATATTCATATATGGCGCTGGTTCCGGTTATTATTCCTTTGGTGGCCAATCGCCTGATGTCAAAAAAGGATTTCCTGATCAATATGAAAGAGCAGGACCGTCAGCATCCATCCCAGTATACCATTAAAAACATCCGGGCGGTCAAGATCATATTCCCTGTCGTGCTCGGCATTGCGGTGTCCATAATCGTGCCTTCATCTGTTCCCTTGCTTGGCATGTTGCTCTTTGGAAACCTGATCAAGGAGATTGGCTCTATTACGCAACGTCTTTCCGATGCCGCCACAGGGCCTATAATGAATACGGCCACCATTTTCCTCGGACTGGCTGTGGGAGCCACCATGACTTCCGAGGTATTCCTGAATATCAAGACGCTTGGCATCATCGTCGGCGGATTCCTGGCCTTCGCCATCTCCATAGCGGGTGGCATCCTGGCTGTAAAAACCTACAACCTGCTCTCCGGCAAGAAAATCAATCCCCTGATCGGGGCCACCGGACTGAGTGCTGTGCCCATGGCATCCCGTGTAGCCAGTGAACTTGGATTGAAGCACGACAGCAGCAACCACCTTTTGCAATATTGCATGGCTTCCAACATCTCAGGAGTCATTGGTTCGGCCGTTGCGGCAGGTGTTTTGATCTCTTTGCTGGGATGATAACAGCTATGCCTGAATTAGTTATTGTTTCATTCCTTCATCCATCCTCCGTTTTCCTGCCACATTGCGGGTATTCCATTGGTTTTGTATGACGCCTTTTTCAGGAAATCGAAAAGGATTGATTATCTTTGCATTTTGACAGCAAGGGCTTGAAACCTCATTCTGTTAATGGGGAAGGTTATGGTTAATTTATTGGAATGTTAATGACTATAGACGGTGGTTTTTTGCAATGTTTCTAAATTAAAAAATACAGTATATCAGTACTGTAAAAGGTGTCTTGCATCTATCGTTTAACATCTAATACCTAACCTGGACAAGCCAGAACCAAATATTATATAAAAGAATCAAATCAGAATTAGTAGGATTAGCTAATTGCTTCGCAATTATTTTTTGTCCACGAATTACACGAATTACACGAATTACACGAATTCTTGCAAGCAAGCGGCAGAGCCGAGCGGAAAAGCTGTTTCACAGCTTTTTCATAAACGGCGAAGCCGTTTATACCGCACCTATGGTGCGGTATAAATTCGTAAAATTCGTGTAATTCGTGGCCCCCAAACAATAAATGGCGTAGCCATTTTACGATAACCCTTTGGAAAATATTTTGCCAAAAAATACAACAAAATTAGAGATAAGGTACTAATATATAACATATAACAATCTATTAAATGGGAATATTTGGTGGTTTTAACAAGGCCAAAAAAGAAAATCTGGATAAAGGACTGGCCAAGACAAAAGAAAACGTATTTAAAAAAATGACCCGCGCCGTAGTGGGTAAAAGTAAAGTAGATGACGAAGTACTCGACCAGCTGGAAGAAATACTGATCAGTTCCGATGTGGGGGTGGACACAACCATTCGCATCATTGAACGCATCGAGGCCCGTGTAGCGCGCGATCGTTATGTCGATACCAGCGAACTCAACAATATATTGAGAGAAGAAATTGCCGCCCTTCTCGGTGAAAACGAATACAACGAGGTCGGGGATTTTGATCTGCCGGCCGACAAAAAACCCTACGTCATTATGGTGGTAGGCGTCAATGGGGTAGGAAAAACCACCACAATCGGGAAACTTGCTCATAAATTCAAATCGGCCGGGAAAAAAGTTGTACTCGGGGCTGCCGACACCTTCCGTGCTGCTGCCATCGAACAACTGGAAATATGGGCCAACCGCGTGGATGTTCCTCTCATCAAACAAAAAATGGGGTCCGATCCCGCCTCTGTGGCATACGATGCCCTGGCATCCGCAAAATCGAAAGATGCTGATGTTGTGATCGTCGATACAGCAGGGCGATTGCACAACAAGGTCAATTTGATGAATGAGCTTTCCAAAGTCAAAAAGGTGATGCAAAAGCTTGTACCTGAAGCGCCGCATGAAATATTGCTTATACTCGATGGTTCCACCGGACAGAATGCATTCGAGCAGGCCAAACAATTCACCAAAGCAACTGATATTACGGCCCTGGCCATTACCAAACTCGACGGAACTGCCAAAGGAGGCGTTGTGATCGGGGTTTCCGATCAACTGAAAGTGCCTGTCAAATACATCGGCATCGGTGAAGGGGTGGATGACCTGCAGATTTTCGATCGCAAAGCTTTTGTTGATTCACTGTTTAGCTGACCTTTTATACATGAAACAAGTAGACATCATCACTATGGGGTGTTCCAAAAACCTCGTCGATTCGGAACGCCTGATGCGGCAATTTGCAGAACAGGGCTATTCAGTAGAACATGACCCGGCCGATTCGAAGGGCGACATCGTTGTAATCAACACTTGTGGCTTCATTGGTGATGCCAAGGAAGAAAGCATTGAAACCATACTGGATTTTGCCGGTGCAAAAAAAGAGGGGCGTATTTCCAAACTTTTTGTCATGGGATGCCTTTCCGAACGCTATCTTACTCAAATGGGCGAAGAATTGCCCGAAGTGGATAAGTTTTACGGGAAATTCAACTGGAATGAACTGATTACCGACCTGGGCAACAATTACCGTCCGGACCTGATTAATGAAAGAACGCTCACAACACCAGGTCATTATGCTTATCTGAAGATTTCAGAAGGTTGCAATCGAACCTGTTCCTATTGTGCCATTCCCGTGATCACCGGCAAACACGTGTCCCGGCCCATTGAATCACTTGTGGAAGAGGCCCGCTTGCTGGCCGCGAAAGGGGTTAAAGAACTTCAGGTGATTGCCCAGGATTTGTCGTATTACGGGCGCGATCTGTATAAAAAACCGATGCTTGCGCCATTGATTGAGCAATTGGCTGAAATTGAAGGGATTGAATGGATCCGGCTGCATTATGCTTATCCGGCCGGTTTTCCTATGGATGTACTCGATGTGATGGCCCACAATCCGAAAGTTTGTGCTTACATGGATATTGCGTTGCAGCACATTTCGGACAATATGCTGAAGAAAATGCGAAGAGGGGTCAGCGGGGAACAAAGCATCGCTCTTATTAATAAAATGCGGGAAAAGGTGCCCGGCATTCACCTGCGGACCACCATGATAACCGGGCATCCCGGTGAGACCGAGGCCGATTTTCAGGAAATGCTTGATTTTGTTGAGGCTACGAGGTTTGAAAGGCTTGGCGTCTTCCCCTATTCGCACGAAGAAGATACCTATGCCTGGAAGCATTACACCGATGACGTGCCCGATGAAGTGAAGCAGGAGAGGGCCGACAGGGTTATGGAACTTCAGAACGGCATCAGCCGGGAACTCAATAACCAAAAAACCGGGCAAACGCTGTGGGTAATGATCGACCGGAAAGAGGACCATTATTTTGTGGGCCGGACGGAGTTTGATTCCCC